>CALVNU010000052.1 GCA_944349915.1 uncultured Clostridia bacterium
GTGGAGAATATCGGAATCGAACCGATGACCTCTTGCTTGCAAGGCAAGCGCTCTAGCCAGCTGAGCTAATCCCCCATAACACTTGCCTAGTTATGATAGCATATTTATGTAAAATTGTCAACAATTTGCAAAAAAAATCTTGCAATATTTGCTAGATTTTTAGTTTTTATCTTGTTTGCATAAAATATCTTATAAAAAATATGCTATATTTATAAAAAAAATTAAATTTACCTATTGAAAAATAAAAAGGTTTGTGCTATAATAAGAACAAGAACGGAGGGAATATGTCAAGAAAGTTATTAAAAATTTTAGCAATTTGTATATTCGCAACTCTTATTCCAGTGGCAGTGGTTGCTATTGCGTTGGCAGCAACTCTTTCGGTGCCATACACAATCAATGTGGAGATTAAAGGAATTAAGAGTGATTTAAACGAAACTTATCCAGCATCTGTTAGTATTTCTGTTAATGATACCGCAGTGCAAGGTTCAAGTGCTAATGCTAGAGAGGATGACAGCCTTACAATAGCATTTGTTGGAGATGCTTATGAAGTTATAGGCTTCTATCAAGGCAACGCTGATTCTATAACAGAAAATTCAACACCACTTGAAACAGGAATAAGTTCTTATACTTTTAAAGTTACAACAAATGCAACCATCACAGTTTGGGTAGAGGCAAAAACCTTTACTGTTGATTATTCTGACGAGACTGCTTTAGATGCAACATTAACATATGGAAGCCAACTTGTAACTCTTGCAGGTGAAGATTTTGCAGGATGGAGAATAACTTCTGCGCCAGAAGGGGTGACTGTAGATAATACAATTTACACAACTGCAACATTTGCAAAAAGTGGATCTTATACTTTGGCACCAGCATACAAGCAATCTATGACAGTACAATACTATAATGGTGATAGTCTAATCGCAGAGGATATTGTATATCAAGGTGAAGAATATAACTTGCTTACAGAGGCAAATTCACAAGTTGCAGATGTCATAGGCTTGGGTTATGAATTTACAGGCTGGACAACAGCACAAGATAATAACACCTTGGTTACTGCATTGCCTGAGTTTGTTGATGGTTCAACAGTACAACTTTATCTTAAACAAAGCCCTATTGAATACACAGCAAATGTTAAGTTGCATGCAAATTCAAATGAAACTTCAACATTGACATTTGATGTTGCAAATGGATTTGATGCTTACGCTGTCGAGAGAGAGAATTACACATTTGAAGGATTTGACTATAACGGCACTCTTTATACTGCTGAGGGCAACGATTATGTAAACAATGATAGCAAACTTTCTCAAGTGCTTGCTACTGGTGAAAACAAGAACCTTACTGCAGTGTGGTCAAATGTTTATCAAGAAAGAATATTTAATGTAAATATTATGGCTACTCAAGGAATAGATGGATACATTTATGCTGATGTAAATGGAGATATAGTTCCTGTAGGTGATACAAAACAGTATTCAATTCAATTCAATGACACAAATGCTTATGACCTTAACGATACAATTTATGGGCTTTACTTTGAAGGACAAGCGCTGTATAAAGACCAGTCGGCTACACAAGAAATTGGCCCATCAAATCTTTCAATTTATCTGTCAAATCAATCACATCAAGGATCTTTCCTTCTTTGGAACATTGACAATTTAAATAAAGGCCTTGACGAAATAACATTCGCTGATTTACTTGAAGTATATGATGCTCAATATCCAGGCAACAACACAATTTATATAAGATTTAGCGTAAATGCAATTTAAGGCTGTGGCTAAATTGAGATAACAAAAAACAGATTTTCAATGGTAAACTGTTTTAAACAACAAAATACAAAAAGGACTCTACACACAGAACTGGAGTCCTTTTTTTGTTTTAATTTAAAATATGTAATAAAATCTTGCTTTTATTATTTTTTTTTTAATTTTGAGATAAAATTTAAAATTTTAGTTGACAAATTTCAAATTGTTTGATATATTATATATGCACACTGAAAGAGCATGGAAGTTTAGCTCAGCTGGGAGAGCATCTGCCTTACAAGCAGAGGGTCATAGGTTCGAGCCCTATAACTTCCACCAGTTGTGTTTTTGTAGATACTATATACTCAATATATAGTATCTATTTTTTTTATTTTTGCAAAATTGTCGTCAATTTTGTCGTCAAATTTTATAGTATAAATTATTATATAATTTATGTATATCTTCTTTTTTTATATCGTTTTCAAGGTATGTATATATATTGTTTGTAGTGGTTATATTTGCGTGTCCTAGGTATTGTTGTCTTTCTTTGTCTTTATAGCCCAGGTAAAAGATTGGTTGCTGTTGTGTGCCTTAAAGCATGCAAAGTTTTTTCTATACCTAGTGATTTTAATAACTTTGCTATTTTTTAAAATATTAGGGAATTTATCCATTAATTATTTATGTATTTTTGAACTTTTTTTGTGCCTGTTTGAATAAATTGTAATGGGCGTGAAAAAGGAGATTATTTTTATGCCTTGCAATTTAAATTTTAATCAATGTAATTCTTTTATAAATTTTCCTACTCCAATTTATAATTGCAGATGCAGATTGATTGCTTTGCTTAATGCTTCAACCACAACAGTGATAAACCCAACAACAGTTCTTTCAAACGTGTCTTTTGTGGCAACTGCTCAAACCATTTTACCACAGGGCAACATTGTTTCAACTTTGAATTCAAATTTTACAGGAGCAATCACTGTGGACAGCGCAGGAAACATAACTTTGCCAACAGGGCGCTACCTTATCACCACCACAATTAATGGGGTGATTCCAACAAATGCTACGGCGGAGTTTGCTTTATATCAAAATGGCGCAGAAGTTTCTGCCTCTAGGATGCAAACAAGTGGAACTGCAGGAACAAGTTTTTCGGCAAGCATGAATAATGTTGTAACTGTTGCAGGTGTGTTTGAAACTTTTGCAATTAAAAATGTAAATTCTGTAAATCAATCTATCAATAATGCATCTATTTTTGTGCAGAGAGTTCTTTAAGGATGACTGCAAAAAGCCCGCTTTGGCGGGTTACATATTTTTTAAGATTTTAAGATTTTATGTTTTTAAGATTTTAAGATTTTATGTTTTTGATTTCTTAAGTTATAAAAGATTTTACGATTTTTAAAATAATTAGATTGATTTTATTAGTTTGGTTTATAGCCAGAAAATAACAAACATTAAATTATCAAATAGATATTAAATATCAATATGTAAAAATTTAGTAAGCATTAGACGAGAATAGAATTAAAATCTAATAAAAAAAGTTTAAGTTATATATTTGTTCTGCAAAATGAGAATTTTTCAACAACCTTTGGTAAGTTGTTGTATTTTTTTTATCACAAACATTGACGGTATTGCCTATTATGTATTGAAGCACAACTAACAAATTTTATAAAAACAAAAGAGGTTTACTGTGAGCAACATCGGAATTACAATTTTAGGGGCTTGTATTATTTTTTTAATGACTTGCCTTGGCGGAGCGCTTGTTTTCTTTTTTAAAAAAGAAGTAAGTCAAAAAATATATTCACTATTTTTAGGATTTGCATCGGGGCTTATGGTGTCGGCATCAATTTGGTCTTTGATTTTACCAGCGCTTGAGGGAGCATCTTCATGGGGAGAATTTAGTTTTGCGCCTGTTGCGATTGGGATTATTTTGGGGGTTGGGTTTCTTATTCTGCTTGATTTTATATTGCCGAAAATCCTTAACAGAAAAAGCAAGCGAGATTTTATGCTTAGCAAAGCTTCAAAATTGTTTATTGCGGTAACTCTGCACAATATTCCAGAGGGGCTTGCTGTTGGGCTTGCTTATGGAAGTGCGTTTTTGGTTGGAGGAAGTTCGTTTTATAGTGCCCTTATGCTTGCAATTGGCATTGGTGTGCAAAATTTTCCAGAAGGCACAGCGCTTGCTCTTCCACTAAAGGAAGAACTCAAAAGCAAGAAAAAAGCCTTCTTTATGACTTGTGTGAGCGGTATTGTTGAGCCAATTATGGTTGTTGTTGGCATTCTTCTTTCCACAAGTATTGAAGGGCTTATGCCATGGTTTTTAAGTTTTTCGGCAGGTGCAATGCTATATGTTGTTTGTGAAGAATTATTGCCAGATTCACAGATTGCATCTAAAAGTCATATAGGAACATGGGGATTTATTTTTGGCTTTGTTATTATGATGATTTTTGATGTTGCGCTTGGGTAAATTTTTCAAAATTGCTCATTATATTTTAAGGGGAGTTTATGGGGTATTATAATTATCACGCAATTGCTAAACGGTTGATTTTAGAAGGAGAGTTGACAGGTTATCAATTTGTTGATGACTATCATGGAATTTCTCCTGCGCTGGTGCTATATTTTAAACATCACACGCCAATTCCAATACGCTCTTACAGATGGGAAGAATATCTTCCGCTATTAACAAATTTTGATTATTTTGATTAAAATTTTAGCAAAATTGTTTACATTTTATTGTTATTTGATTATAATTAAATCAAGGAGGAAATTATTATGGCAAATAAGTCATCTTCAAAAAGCACAACGAAAAAAACAAGCAATTTTTGGGGATTAAACAAAATCTCTTTTTGGGTTTTGGGTGCCGCAGCAATTTTATATCTTGTTGCTATGATTTTGAGCGTAGCAGGAGTTAGCGCAATTGCAGTAACCATTCTTCAAAACATTGCAATGGCTGTTATGGTTGTTATTGTTTCAATCTTGGCTTGGCGCTATGTTAAAAACAAACCTACTGTTTGGAAAGTGCTTTATGTATTTATTTTACTTGTTGTTATTGCCTGCATTATCGTTCCACTTTGCGTGTAGGATAACAAAAAACTCTATCAAATTTAGGATAGAGTTTTTTTATTGCAAAAATTTGGAGGGAAACTTGTATAACACTTTAAAAGTTTAAAAAACATTTAGTTAGATTTTTACAGCGAACGAAGGTTTGTTTAAGCGTAATAATTTATTGCTAATAAAATGTTTTATAATAATTCTGTGTCAAAAATTTTGTAAATCATGTTATTGAAAGTTGTAAAAAATAAACATTATAAAAAATTTTAACATATATAAAAATATGTTTAATAAAATTTTTATCAACAAATCAAATTTGTTACATAATGTTTGTTATCTACAGTCGTTGCTTGAAAATAAAAAATTATGTGTTATGGTCAAAGCCAATGCTTATGGACATGGCATGCAAGAGATTGTGTCTTCTCTTGCCAATGAAGATGTTTGTTATGGAGTTTCGAATGAAGGCGAAGCAATTTTGTTGCGTCAAATGACCGACAAACAGATTATTGTTTTTGGACTGGTTGAAAATTATATCGAAATAATCTCAAGCAACATAGATTTTGCTGTGTTTTCTTTGAATCAAGTTAAAAAAGTGTGCAAAATTTGTAAAAAAGAAAATTTAAAAGCCAACATGCATCTATGTTTAAACAGTGGGATGAATAGGTATGGCATCAAAGACGAGAATGAATTTGCAAAAATTATTTTAGTTTTAAAAAAGCATAATATGTCGCTCGCTGGTTTTTATACTCATTTTTCTTCACTTACAACAGATGAAAATTATACAGAAAGACAAAAACGAATGTTTTATCAATTTGTATATATGCTTCCTAAAGAGTGGAATGTTTTGACGCATGTTGGTGGCGGGCGAAGTATTTTTCATAATATTGACGCAGATATGTATAGAAGCGGTATTGAAATTTATGGCTATGGTGATGATAACCTTTTGCCAGTTATGAGTGTTAAAAGTCAAATTGTTGATATTGTCAAGGTTGCAGAAGGGGAACATGTTGGCTATTTATGTGGTTATACCGCAGAGAAAAATATGCAAGTTGGGGCAATTCCGCTTGGCTATGGAGATGGATTACCAAGAAAACTATCAAACAAGATGACGGTGAAATGGAAAGGAAAGTCGCTTGCAAATGTTGGCAACATCTGTATGGACTGCTTTATGATTGACCTTGGCAACAATAAGGTTAAAGTGGGGGACGAAGTTGAAATTATGACCAGCGCTACCGATATCGCACCGCTTATTGAAAGCACAGAATATGAAGTTCTTACAAATTTTTCTCATTTTAGAGGAGAAAGAGTAATTTTGGAAATCTAAAACCTTTACAAACCATTCTTTATGTGATATAATAATTACATGGAGGAAGAGATGGAAAAAGTTGAAAAACGAAATAATTATTTTTACACTTCTGCGATTTTGGGCATTGTGCTTGCTTGTATTGAAATTTTATGTGGAATAATTGCTATTTCAATTTTCTTTTCAATGAAAGAAACAATAGATGCATCGCGTGTAGATTTTGCTCAAGGAATGGTGGTTACTGCAACTGTT
>CALVNU010000053.1 GCA_944349915.1 uncultured Clostridia bacterium
TCGGCACCATTGATTCCAAGTTCGCTAAGCGCAAGGAGCAAAAGTTTGTTTTTGTAAACTTTGTATTCTGCGCCGTTCTTTTTGAATTCTCTTCTCATTTCGGTATCTTCGGCAACAGTAAGTTTGTTATAGTCAACGAAAGTTACAGATTTTGCTTTAGAAAGTTTATCTTTAATTTCTTCGACAATAAGTTTTTTTGCTTCTAAATTAGCGCTCATTCTTTTCCTCCTTTTTTAGAATATTGTGTTAAAAACAAAATCTCTACGCCTAGGAAAAAAGCGTAGAGAAAAACATCTATAACTACTCTTCTTTCCTCGGCAAGCACGCCATTGCGTTTATGTTGTGTAACACTTGCTGTCTACGGATTAAGATTTTATTTTCAAATGCTATTATAGCCAAATTTAATGCCTTTGTCAACTATTTTTTCTAAATATTTTAAAGTTGATACAAAAATTATTTTAAAGTTACGCAAACATCATTTTAAAGTTGATACAAAAAAATTAAGCATAAGTTTAATTAAGATTGCAACAAAACATTGCGAACGAAAAATTTACAAACATTTTTCTTATATTGTTTACTAAAAAACGCCCAAAACCAGTCATTTAGGGGATACTGGCTTTGAGCATTTTTGTCCTAATCTTGTTTTGCAATTTGTTGTCTATACACTAGTTTTATTCATCATCTTTCTTGTCTGTTTTTTTCTTGTCAATGTCTTCTTGGAAATCATCGATAAGGTCATCTGTCAAATCGTCAAGTTGGTCGTCGGTGTGCAAAGGTTCTCTCTTCAACATTTCAATAAGTTCGTCAAATTTTTTGTCAAGATCATCTTCTTCAAGGTTGTCTGTTTCGGCGCTTTCTTGAGTATTGTTAGCCTCTGCAGTCGCATTTGTTTCTTCGGCAGGTTGTTCCTCGGTTGTTTCTGCTGTTTCTTCGGCAGGTTGTTCTTTAACAGGTGGCTCTTGCAAAGTAAGTTCTTCTTCTGCAGGTTCTTCTGTTTTAGCAGTTTCTTTAGGTTCTTGAGCAACTTTTGCCTCTGCTTTTTCAACCTTTTCTACAGTAGCGGTTGGCTTTGCAGTTGTTTTTGTAATTTTTACTTGTGTATTTTCTGGAATAATAAGAACAGTTTGAGGTTTTGTTTCTACTTCTTCCTCGTCATCAATATCGTCATCCGAATTTTCTTCAATAATTTTTGCAACTTCTTCGTCTGTCATAAGTTTTTTGTTTCTCTTGTAAAGAGCAAGAGCAACAACGATAATCATAACGCAAATCACAACAGCACAAAGAAGGGCAATCATAAGGGTTAAGAATTCATTGTTTATAAATCCTTTGATAAACGAGAATGCAAGATAGAACCAAGCGATAAATGCAAGAAATGGCATAAACATCAAAAGCAAGAGTGTCAAGGTTGACATTTTAAGTTTTTCTGGTTTTTTGATTGCAATCAAAACTGCAACGACTGAAAAGACTGAGAAAATAATTCCCAAAATAAATGCTGCAAGTTGAGCAGATGTAAAATTTTCCATATAAACCTCCAAGTTTGATTTCATTTTAACACAATCTTGATATTTTGTCAATATTGTTTTTTAAATTTTAATGTTATTTTTGCAAATTTTAGAGCAAATTATTTTGAAAATTGTGATTTTTGGGTTATACTATAGTAAAAATGGAAACAAAAGCACAAGAGAAAAAGCCGATAGATAAGAAAAAATTGTGGCTTATAATTGGGGGAAGTTTGTTGGCAGTGGCAATTATTGTGGGCATTATGCTTACTTTTTTGCTAGGATATAATTCAAATTCTCCAGATAAAGTGAATATTGTCAATCTTGACAATACATATTTTTCTGTAAACGCAAACAATAACTATAAAGGTTATCGGTTTGTTTTTAATTCTAACGAAGAAGAGCTTGTTTTTGAAAGTGAAGACAATGTTATTGTGCTTGATGAACTTGAAGGCTTGGAGGCTGGGAAAAAATATCAAATTTCCGCTTGCTATCTTGGCGAAACAGAAAGTGCAAACAGTGATTATAGCCAGCCAGTTGAATGGACTTGTTATCTAAAACTACAAATGCCTACCTTAATTTATAGCGAAAGTGAAAACGGGATAATTTCATGGAATTCCATTGATAGCGCAAACTATAAAATCAAATATAGGCTTTATATTTTAAATGTTACAACAAACGATATATTGACAACAATAGAAACAACTGGAACCTTCTATGACTTAAACAATTTTGATGGTGGCCAATTTGAAATAATGATATCCGCTTGTTCAAATAATGCTTACATAGAGCAAAGCACCATTTCAAAAGCGGTAACGGTTGAATTTTATAAAAATTTCAAAGATTTTGACAGTGCCACAGTAAGTCTTGAGACAAACAAATTGTTGACTGTCAAGGGTAGTCAAAATATTGAAAAGGTTGATGTTCAAATTAATGGAATTTGGGTTACAGACATAATTCCTGCATCACAGTCAAACTTAAATGGTGTTTATACATATTATATCTCACTTGCAGATTATAATATTACCGAGCAATCAACAGTTGTTGTTCGCCCATCGAACATTGACAAATACAATGTGTATAAGGGAGAAGGAACAATAGCGCAGATAAGCAGATAAGTTGATAGTTGAGACATTATAAGTTGATAAAGATATTATAAAATAAATTTAGTTGGGAAGAAACTATAAAAAATTTATAAAAAATAAAAAAAATTGCAATTTTGTTTTGTGATAACAAAAATATGTGCTAAAATTTAGATAGGAGTTATTGACAATGAGGTATGTTTACCCAGCAATTTTTGTAAAAGACGAAGACAATAGTTATAAGGTTTTATTTCCAGACCTTGATATTTCAACTGATGGAAAAATTATGGAAGAAGCATTCTTATATGCCAAAGGTTTTTTGAAGTCATATTTTGTTTATGTTGAAAATTATGACATGGACTTTAATTTGCCAACAGACTATGAATCTTGCAACCCGCAATACTCTTTTGCAGACGAAAGTATGCTTATTGATGTCGAAATCGACAAAAACGACCTAAAAAACTCTTCAAAATATTTTCAAAACTAATATTTTTTAGTTGACAAAACAAATCTGTTATGTTATTATCTAACTAGCACTTCTTGAAAGGGGTGTTAGTTTTTTGTTAGGAGAAGAATTATGGCAGCACCAAAACGCAAAAATATCACACTTGCTTGCACAGAATGTCAAGAAAGAAATTATGCAACAAGCAAAAACACAACAGCAAATTCTGAAAGAATTGAAATCAAAAAATTCTGCCCAAAGTGTGGAAAGAGAACTGTTCACAAAGAAACAAAGTAATTGGGGGATTTTATGTCTAAAAAGAAAAAGTCGTCAAAAAACAAATCTAAAACAGTAAAAGTTGTCGCAAACAATTCAAACAGCGACAAGGTTTTGTCAAATCAACCACAATCTGACACTCAAGATTTGGAACAAATTGAAACTGCAAACCCAGAGCAATCTGTACAAGAACAAACTGCAGTTATAGAGCCAACAGACAAGGTGGCTAAAGCAAAAACAAAATCTGCTGATAAAAGCAAACAAGACAATAAAGACAGCAAAGATAAAAACGCAAAAAACAAAAAACCAAAAGAAAAAGGCAAACTTAAAAGAAAGGCAAAAGAAACTGTATCGGAACTTAAGAAAGTTACTTGGCCTACTTTTGGTGAAGTGGTAAGAAAAACAGGTGTAGTTCTTGCAGTTGTTATTATTTTTGCAGTTGTAATTTTTGGCATTGATATGCTTTTAGGTTTTTTGACCGATTTTATTAGATAAGAGGTAGATATGGAAGAAAATAAAGTTCAAGAAAATCAAATTGAAGAAACCGAGCAAGTGAGCACCGCAGAAAAACAAGCGGTTGAGAGCACTACAGAAGAGCAAACTGGTTCGGAGGTTAAAACAGAAGAAAAAACTTCTGCTCAAGATATCCCTGCAAAATGGTATGTTTTGCACACTTTTTCTGGATATGAAAATGTTGCAAAGAAAAACCTTGAAACTGTGGTTGAAAAATTTAATCTTCAAGACAGAATTTTTGATATAGTTATTCCTATGGAAGATGTTGTTGAAGAGAAAAATGGCAAAAAGAAACTTGTACAAAGAAAGTCAATGCCTTGCTATATTTTTGTTAAAATGAAATATGGGGACGACCTTTGGCACAATGTGACAATCACAAGAGGAATAACAGGTTTTGCCGGCCCAGGAGGAAGAGCGCTTCCATTGAGCGATGAGGAAGTTGTCAAAATGCATCTTGAAAAAATCAAAGTCGATGTTGATTTGGAAGTTGGCGACACTATTGAAGTTGTTGACGGTGCACTTAATGGAATGGTTGGCAAGGTTTCGGAAGTTAATGCCGAAAACGGAACTTTGACAGCGGTTATTGAAATGTTTGGAAGAGAAACTCCTGTTGAACTGGAATTTTCTCAAGTGCGCAAAGCAAACAAATAACATGAAGGCTTGATTTACAGCAGAATTTGTCGAAAATTTAATCTTTGGCAATTTATTTGCTTGATATTTAATTGTTGACAATTTATTTATGGAGATTTAATTGCAGGCAATTTATTCGCTGGAGGCTTGAATGTGGTTTATGTGAAATTTGAGTCATCTTTAACTAAATGCTTTAGTCAAGAAAACAGATAAAAACAGTTAAAATCAACTTAATCTTGCCAAAAACACTTGACAAAGAAATGGCTAATATGTATAATAAAAGCGTTAAAACAAATGTTTTAGCGTTTTTTTGTGGGAGATGGGAACTGCAACCCGTCAATCTACACCACATAAATTAAGGAGGAAAAATGGCAGAAAAGAAAGTTGCGGCAATGGTTAAATTGCAATTGCCTGCAGGTAAAGCCACACCAGGACCACCAGTTGGTTCAACTCTTGGACCTCATGGTATCAACATTGCTGGTTTTACCAAAGAATTTAACGAGAAGACTGCTTCTCAAGCTGGACTTGTTATTCCAGTAGTGATTACTATCTATGCAGATAGGTCATTCTCATTTGTACTTAAGACACCACCAGCAGCCGTTTTAATTAAAAAGGCTATTGGTTTAGACAAGGGGTCAAGTGCACCAAACAAAACAAAAGTCGGAACAATCACAAAGGCTCAAATTAGACAAATCGCAGAAACAAAAATGCCTGACCTTAACTGCACAACTATAGAGTCGGCAATGAGCATGATTGAAGGCGCCGCAAGAAGCATGGGCGTTACTGTTGTTGACTAAGGAGGGCAGTTATGAAAGCTGGAAAAAGATATTTGCAATCTGTTGAACAATTAAAACAAAAATCTTTTGATGTAAACGGAGCATTTGATGCACTTCTTGGTTTGCCAAAAGCAAAATTTGACGAAACTGTAGAATTACATGTAAGACTTGGTGTTGATGGCAGAAATGCTGACCAACAAGTTCGTGGAACCTGTATCCTTCCAAACGGAACTGGAAAAAGTTTGAAAGTTTTGGTTATTGCAAAGGGCGACAAAGCAGACGCTGCTGTTAAAGCAGGTGCCGATTATGTTGGAGCAGAAGAAATTGTTTCAAAAATTCAAGGCGGGTGGCTTGATTTTGATGTCTGCATTACTACTCCAGATATGATGGGCGTTGTGGGCAGAGTTGCAAGGGTTTTGGGACCTAAAGGTTTGATGCCAAACCCAAAGAGCGGAACAGTTACTATGGATGTTGTTAAGGCTATCAACGATGCTAAAGCAGGTAAAGTTGAATACAGACTTGACAAAGGCAATAATGTTCATGTTATTTTAGGAAAAGTAAGTTTTGGTAAGGAAAAACTTATCGAAAACTTCAACACTGTTATTGAAGCGCTGACAAAAGCAAAGCCAGCAGCAGCAAAGGGTGTTTATTTCAAGAATGTTGCAATTGCTTCTACAATGGGACCTAGCATTAAAGTTTTAATTACAGCATAACTATAGTAGAAAAATAAGCAATAGATAAAGATAATGCAAACTTGCATTATCTTTTTTTGTTTTGTGTTTTTGATTTTCATTTTTTTGGGTTTTTCTTGTTGTTTTACTTATTTTTTTGATTTTTCATTTATAATATTTATTTTATTTGCATTTTTTGTCTTATTATTTGTCATTATTTTGTTGTTTGAGCCGTTTTTTTATTTAGCACATTTGCTGGCAAAAAACTTTTATTTTTGCCATAACTTATTTATTAGATATTTAGTCAATAATTTGATAATTGAGGTGTCTTTTGTGCATTTTACGGCAAAGTTTAATATTTTTATTTGTTTTTAAAATAATAAAAATATGACAGTTGTTTTTTTTTTTTT
>CALVNU010000054.1 GCA_944349915.1 uncultured Clostridia bacterium
AAATGTCCAAAATGTTGCAACGATTATTGCAAGTGCTTTAAAAAACACACTATAGGAGTTAAAATGAACTATTATCTGTTTATTCCTTTTGTTGTTATCGTGTTATTTATGCTTCCTATCAAGTTTAAAGTGCATTTTGCATTTAATGTGCTTGAGCGTGATGGGGCTTTTTCCTTTTTTCTTTTCAATTTTAAACTTATGCATCAAAGGTTTTTTATAAAAGGCAAAAAAATTCTGCTTCAAAATGAAAAGAAGGCGGATGTCATAGAAATTGGCCCTAACAGCAAAGAAGTTGTTTTTTTAGAAGTGTTTTCAAATGTTCTTCGCCGAAAAACAAGGCTTAAAACTCTTTTTTTATTTTATAACATTGGAATAGGAGACGCATTTTTTTCTTCAATGCTTGGAGGAATTATTAATCTTGCATCGTTAATCTTTTTTACCAATCTAAAAAACACAAGACCAACGGCATCTATGGGTGTGTATGACACAATTTCTTACAACAGACAGGTGCTGGAATTTGCAGTTAATGGCGGGGCTTCAATTTCTTTGTTTGATGGGGTATATTCTTTTGTAATTTCGCTCATGATAACTAATAGAATTGTAAAACAAAAACTTAAGGCAAAACTCAAAAAGGGGGAAGTATGAAATTTGAAGAAGAAAGTCAATCTATAAACAGCCTTATTGATAGCGCTATGGAAAAGATTAAAACAATTGTTGACTCAAGCACTGTGATTGGCGATGCAATTGTTACAGAAAGTGGGAAAACGATTATACCTATTTCAAAAGTAAGCGTTGGGTATGTTGTTGGCGGAGGTGAATACGCCGACCTTTCTTCTCGACGAGTTGCCAATCATTTTCCTATGGCTGGAGGCTCAAGTGGTGGTATGAGCATTGCTCCAGTTGGCTTTTTGGTGGAATTTGATGGAGATATATCCTTTGTAAATGTTGAAAATAAAACGCTTTATCAAACAATTTTGAATATGTTTAACACATTTATGAACAAGATAAATCAAAACAAAGAAAATGCTCAAGATAAAGAAGAAAAGGAGAGCAAACCAAAATGAAAATGTTAAGACTTACTTGTCTGTTTTTTGTTATCTTATTTTTTCTAACCGCAATTTTTGGTGGGATAATCTTTTCATTAACACCAAAAACGCTTGCTTATAATTCGTCAAGTGCAAAGGCAATGTGTGTTATGGAAACAACTTCAAAAAGAGTTTTGAACAGCAAAAATATGGATGCAAAACTAGCAATGGCATCTACAACCAAAATTATGACAGCAATCACAGCAATAGAAAATTGTGGCGACCTTGACAAACCTTTTGAAATTTCACCAAAGGCGGTGGGAGTGCCGGGCACAAGCCTTTATTTAAGAAAAGGTGAGGTTTTTTCTACGCGCGACCTTTTGTATGGGCTTATGTTAATATCGGGCAATGATGCTTCTGTTGCAATTGGAGAGCATATTTCGGGTTCAATTTCTGCATTTGTTGGTCTTATGAATAAGACTGCAAAAAAGATGGGTGCAAACAATTCTCATTTTGACAATACGCATGGATTAGATTCAAAAACGCATTATACAACAGCATACGACCTTGCGCTTATAACAAGTTATGCCATGCAGAATCCAACTTTTAGAGAAATTGTTTCTACAAAAAACACAAAGATTAGCAATGCGGACGGGAAAAGCAGGTATTTAAAAAATAAAAACAAACTTTTAAACAGTTTTGACGGTTGCAATGGGGTAAAAACTGGGTTTACAGATGATGCTGGCAGATGTCTTGTTTCTTCGGCAGAACGCGATGGTATGGATATAGTATGCGTGGTGCTCAATTGCGGACCTATGTTTGAAGAATGTTCTCGTTTTATGGAAGAGGCTTTTGATAACTATAAATTGTATGACTTGACAAAATTTTATAACTTTCCACAAGAGATTGCTGTGAATAATGGGAGAGAACAAATGGTGAAGGTGGCAACATTTGGTCAATATCTCTATCCACTTAAAGAAAGTGAAAAAGATATGGTAAAAATAAAATATCAACTTGCTCCAAGCATTGAAGCGCCTGTTGAAAAAGGACAAGAAGTTGGAAAGGTTGAAATTTATATCGACAAAGACTTGCATTTCTCCGAAAAAATATTTACAATAGAAAGTGTAAGGAGAAATTCGCTCTGGCAAAAATTGTTTGATGTTTTGACAGAGTGGTAAAAAGATGATGAGATTAAACAAATTTTTAGCGTCTGCAGGAATTGCATCAAGAAGAAAATGCGACCAACTTATTATGCAAGGGCTGGTGTCGGTCAATGGCAAGGTGGTTAGCGAACTTGGTTTAAACATTAATGAAAAAAAAGACAAGGTTTTCTATGAAGGAAGACAAATTGTGCTTCCTTCTTCTTTTGTGTATATAAAACTAAACAAGCCAAAGGGGTATGCCTGCACTGCGCATGATGAAAAGGGCAGAAAAACAATTTATGACCTTATAAACAGCAATGAGCGATTGTTTTCTATTGGCAGACTTGATTATGACACAGAAGGGCTTATAATTTTGACAAATGACGGCGACTTTGCAAATAAGGTTGCTCATCCGAAGTATTCCATTGAAAAGGAATATCATGTTACAATAAAGGGTGAAATAAAAGAAAGCGAACTTGCCGTTCTACGCAAAGGTGTGGTGATTGATGGAGAAAGAATGCCGTCTGCAAAAGTGGAATTTCTTTCTACGGATGGCAAAACCACCAAAATTTCTGTTGTTATTGACGAGGGCATGAACAGACAGGTCCGCCGTATGTTTGACGCCATCGGTAAAGAAATCAAACTTTTAAAGAGAGTAAGAATTGGACAGGTTCGCCTTGGCGGTGTAAGGCGAGGAGATTATCGCGACCTTACAACAGAAGAACTTAACTCGCTAGTGAGGGCGGAGTGAAAATAGCAATTATTGGTGGAGGTGCATCTGGGCTTCTTGCTGGCGGATTTTTAAGCGAACAACATGAGGTGATTATATTTGATAAAAACGAAAAGTGTGGCAAAAAACTATACATTACAGGCAAAGGGAGATGCAATTTGACAAACGATTGCGATATTGACAATTATTTGCTTCACACCATTCGTGGCAAAAAGTTTATGATGTCTGCAATTCACTGTTTTTCGCCAAAACAGATAAGAGATTTTTTTGAAGAAAATGGTTTGCAAACAAAAGTGGAGCGCGGTGGACGAGTTTTTCCAAAAAGTGATAAATCAAGCGATGTTATAAAAGTGCTACAAAAATTTTGCAAAAGGTGTCAAATAAATCTTAACGAAGCCGTTTTAGATGTGCAGTTTGACAAAAATCTTTCTAAATTTAAAGTTATAACAACAAAATCATCCTACCTTTTTGATAGAGTGGTTATTGCCACAGGTGGAAAAAGTTATTCGGCAACAGGAAGCACAGGTGATGGCTATAAATTTGCAGAGAGATTTGGGCATAAAATCGTTCCAATAAAGCCAGCACTTGCGCCAATTGAAGTTGAAGATAAATTTATAAAAGATTTGCAAGGCATAACACTAAAAAATGTTACTCTCAAGTGCGTGGCAGATGGCAAAAAAATGGATCTATTTGGGGAACTTCTTTTTACAGACAGGGGAATGAGCGGGCCTATTGCGCTTTCTATGTCAAGTTATATAAATCGCGCTAAAAAAATTGAACTTGCAATTGATTTTAAACCAGCTCTTGATGAACATAAATTAAATGAGCGCTGTCTTCGCGATATTGAGGCAAACAAAAATAAGACCATGGCAACTTTTGTTGGACTTTTCTTTCCTAGGGCAGTGGGTAAGGCTGTTTTACAGTGTTTAAAGATTGATTCGGCAAAAAAGGTGAATTCTTTTACCAGTCAAGAGAGACAACGCTTTGTGGAAATAACCAAAAATTTCAAACTTAAATATAAAAATCTTTATCCAATAGAAAGCGCAATCATAACTTCGGGCGGTGTGGACACAAACGAGATAAATCCAAAAACAATGGAGAGCAAGTTGCAAAGAGGTCTGTATCTTATAGGCGAGGTGCTTGATGTTGACTGCTTGACTGGAGGCTATAACCTTACGACCGCATTTTCAACTGCTTATGCATGTGCAAAAAATTTGATGTAAGGATTGTTGTATATATTTTTAAAATCAAGAGTAAAGATAATTTTATAAGGAGGAGTTATGTTTCATTTTGTTCAAATTTTGTTGACAATTCCTGTAAGAATGTGCTTTCCCGCAAAGGTGATTGGCAAAGAAAATATTCCAAAAGGGGCTTGTATAATTTCAAGCAATCATACTTCAAATTTAGATGTGGTGCTTCTTGCTGTGCACACATGGGAGAAAAAGTATTATGTTGCAAAAAAGGAATTGTTTAAAAACAAGTTGTTTGGCTGGTTTTTGAAAAAGATGGGAGCAATAAAAATTGACCGACAGTCTACCGATGTTGGTGCGATAAAAAATTGCATGAAAACATTAAAAGACGGCAAAAAACTCGTCATTTTTCCAGAAGGCACTCGCCATGATAGCAAAAATATGGAACTTGGAGAGGTTAAAGAAGGCGTGGCAATGTTTGCTATCAAATCAAAGGTGCCTGTGGTCCCTATGTTTATTGCAAAAAAGCCAAGATTTTGGCGTAAAACAACGATTGTTATTGGAAAACCATTCTTGTTAGAGCAGTTTTACGGCAGAAAACTTGATACAGAGACTTTGCAGGAGGCCACTGCTGTTATTGCCGAAAAAATGGAAGAACTTAGGCAAACAACTCTTAATTCTTTGACAAAAAAGAAATAATTTGATATGCTAGAAGTTAAAGGAAGAATTATGGAAGATAAAAAATTTGTAGATAAAAGCATGGATAAAAATGAACAAAACAAGCAAACTTTGCAAGATAAAAAACAAGAGTATGGCAAAGCGGGTGATGAAAAATTTGATTTGGAAGCAATAGAAAAAACATTTGCTTCCTACAAAAAAGGGCAAATGTTTGATGGAGTGGTTGTTATCAAACGCGATGATGGTGCAATTTTTAATATTGGTGGAAAAAATGATGCTTTTCTGCCAAGAGAAGAAGTTGAAAACTATGACAATATTTTGATAGGAGACCGCTTTAAAGTGGTGATAACAAAATCTAAAAATGAAGAAGGGTTGATTGAAGTATCCAAGGATTTGGCAGACAATCAAATTCTCCAGTCGCAAAATGCCTCGCGCCTCAAACTTGGAAGCACATTTTCTTTTGTTCCGTCTGGTTATGATGAAAATGGATTAACTTCAAAGATGGGGGAATATCAAATTTTTATTCCAAACAGCGAAGTATCTTTAACCTATTATGATAAAAGAAAGTGTGTTGGCAAACAATTTGATGCGGTGGTAACCGAGATTGACAAAGAAAACAAAAAAATTGTTGCGAGTGTAAGACTGCTTGAAGAACAGATAAAAAAGACAAATGAAGAGTTGTTTTGGAATTCTATTTTTATCAATAAAATTGTCAAAGGCAAGGTTAAAAAGATAATGCCTTATGGTGCTTTTATAGAAGTTGGCGGAGTTGATTGTTTCTTGCACATTTCAAACATGTCATACCAGCACATTTCATCACCAGAGCAGGTGCTTAAGATAGGGGAAGAGTATACATTTAAAGTGATTGAAGTTGATAGAGAAAACAAAAAGGTTGCGTTGTCTTTAAAAGCGTTGACAGACAGCCCAAAACTTTCTGCAATCAAACAACTTGAAATTGGACAAATCTATACAGGAGAGGTTGTCAAGATTTTGAAATTTGGCGCGATTGTAAAACTGGAAAACGGCGCCAGTGGCTTGCTTCATATCAAAAATGCAACCGATGAAAATAACCGACAAATATACGAAATTGTCAAACTTGACCAAAAAGTTAAGGTGCAGGTTATTGATAAAAACATAGATGAAGAAAAGGTTTCATTTAAACTTATCGAAGTGCTGTAAAACAATATTTTGAGGCTATTATGTTTTGCATAATACTACAGTTTGTGCTAGTATGCAAAATTGAAAAATAATCAAACTTGCTTCAAGTT
>CALVNU010000055.1 GCA_944349915.1 uncultured Clostridia bacterium
ATCTCTAGCATAAAACTAGAGATTTCCAAAAAAACTTGCCAAAGCAAAGTTGGCTTTAAATTTTGCCTACAAAAATTGTTTTATATATTTTTATGATTTTTGCAATTTCAAATCACTTTTTATATTCTTCAATCAATTTTACAATAGAAGGAATATCGCTTAACTCCTTAAGTTTCTCGTCTGGTATTGAAACGCCAAATTCATCTTCAAAAGTCATCAACATTTCAACAACATCAAGTGAATCTGCTCCCAAATCTTCAACCACCTTGGCATCATTTGATATATCATCGGTAGAAATGCAAAGTTGTTCTGCAATAATTTGTTTTACTTTATCGATTGTTTCCATAAGTCCTCCGAAGTTTATTATATCATAAAGCAAACAAATTACCAAACAAAAAAGCAGATTTTTTCTGCTTATTTGTTTTGTAGGTCTAAATAGTTGTTAGGGTCAACGGCTTTATCGTCCAACAAAAGCGTAAAATGCAAGTGATTGTCAAGATAACTTTCAAATGAAGCACTGTTGCCCGCTGTGCCTATTTTTTGTCCAGACAAAACTTGGTCACCCTTTGCAACTTCTGGCTCTTCTGCAAGCGAAGCATATTGGCTTACAAAACCACCTGCATGCGTGATTTCAACTGTGTAACCGTTTAAAATGTCATAACTTACATCGGACACAGTTCCGTCAAGCACAGAAAAGACATCGGCATTGTCTGATGCAAAATCAACGGACAAATGCGCTTCCCATTGATTAAGCGTTTGATTTTCCTGCAGTTCGGTTGACGAATAATCTTTCACAATGGTTGCTTCATTCATTGGCAAAGAAAATTCTAGATTTGGCGTTGTGGTTGGAACGCTCTGTCCACCAGCAAGCACACCGACAGTGATTGCAACAACAAGTATAACCACCGCAACTGTAAGATAAATCCAATAGTTCTTTAAAAACTCGACAAATTTGTTTTTCTTTGAAATTTCCATTTTTTACCTCCTGGCAAATTTATTGCCAAGGGCAAGTGAATTTATACACACTTTTAATCAAAGAAAATTCTTTTTTTAAAAACCCGTCAAAATGAGCGGAAATCCGACAATCACCTCATTTTCTTTTACAGCAATTTGAATATTGATTTTTTTGCCGTTTACATAACGAAAATCTTTATATAAATTTGTATAACCTTGATACATTTGCATCTCTTCAACTTCTTGGGTCTTAAATATCCTGCCATTAACGTTTTTTTGAAATTGGTTTATGTCTAAACTTTTAAAATAAAGGTTAACCCCAACAATTTCATTGCAATAAGAGTTGTAAAACTTCTCAATGTCGCTATAGATATCAATAATATATTGCTCTCCATTTCTAAGGCAGTCAAAACCCTCTATTTGCCTGTTGACAACAAACCTTGCATAGTCGCTTGCAAAAGGCAATTCTTGTTTTGTTTCAACATGGCTTATTGCAAAAAAGATAAGTGGTAAAAATAAAATAGCAATCAAACTTTTCATAAAAGAATGATTGCCTGTTTTTGTGAAATTATAAAAACTTTTTTGAAGAATTTTGTTATAAAACAAACATAAGAGTAAAAATAACAATAGCCCCTGCAAAACACAGCGCACTTAAGAAGAAGAAAAGAATTTTTAATTGTTTTTCTTTGCTAACGCCCTTTTTCTTGCTTGCTTTAACGGAATTTACCGTTTGACCTTGCCCATTTTGTTGCACATTTTTACCCTCTATCGAATTTTCTGCAGTATTATTTGTTTGAATAGAACTTCCAGAACTAAACGATTGAGATGATTGATTTTGTGGCTTTGACGGTGGTGGTGGAATAAATGGCATAAACTCTCCTTTATCTAGAAGCAATTATAATTTAAAAAACAACTTTTTGTCAAATGTTTTTAAACAGGATTATTGCCCCATAGCGACAAAATGTCGGCAGAAGAGTCTAAAGTTTCAAAAACAATAGTCAAAATATATTTTTTCCAACTTACTGGTTTAAACTCTTGACTGTCAAGAATGATATATGAACAAAAATTGACTTTTTCTAATGGAGAGACAAGGCTGTTATAATAAAAATATCCGTCATCATTTTTTGTCCAATTGCTGTTTTCAACAACATCGATTTCCGTGACTTGATTTTGACTTGTATAAACAAAAGCCTTTGCCCTTAAATATAGACTTTGCCCATCTTCATTGTTTTTAACGCTCACAACTTGCGCCAGTCGCTCGTTTGGCAAATATCCACCCGAAAAATTTAAAGAGATTGAAGTTGCTTGATTTTTATTGAGTCCAGCCTCAACAGTCTGCCCTAAAACTAAATCTGTTGTATAGGAGTTTTCTGTTCTAAAGAAAAATCCACTCATGCCAAGATAAACGCTTAAAGCCAAAAGTAACACTAGCCCTATACAAGCAAAAAGCCAACCAAAGTTTGATTTGCTAATTTTCATAATCTTATTTTGGTCGGCTTATAAATTTTTATTCACAAATAAAAGTTGTTGAAATAAAATTTCATTATATAAAATAAAGTTTTTTGTATGGCAATCTCTTTTTGTTGTTTTTAACCAATTTATACCTGTTTTTTATTATTTAAACTAAATAATATACCTATATTATTATTTATACTGTTTTATGTTTTAAATTTTTATGTTTTTTTATAGACAATTTTTATTCACTTTCATACTTGTTATAAAAGGTTTATATCTTTTAACATAATTAAAATTTTTCAAGCTATAAAAATTTAGTTTACTTTTTTCTGCGTCTTGAGCGTTCTAACCTAAATCGGTCAATTTGAATTTGTTTAAATTGATTGCTCTCTTGAATAAGATTTGCTTTTGCAACAGACCAGCGATACTTTTTGTTGCCATAACTTACATCATAAGAAAGAATAATAATTCCTATCAACAGATAAACATAATATGAGAAGAAACGATATCCAAGAAGAACCCAAACCAAGATATCCCCTTGTCCTACAACCGAGCCAAAAGCCCATGCAAATGAGATTTCGTTCATACCCGTTCCACCTGGCAATGGGAAGAAAGAAGAAGACATGTCAACGAGGTTGCACATAACAAAAACTTTGATAAACATTTCGCCTTCAAGTCCGCCGTTAAAGAAAGAAATTATGAAGAAAGGCACCGAATAAGTGATAAACATTCTTGCAATGCTAAAACCTGTCAAAATCAAAAAATCTTTTGGATTTTTAGCATATTGTTGCATAACATCTTGAAAGTCGCTAATATATTTTGTGATTTTTTCGTATTGTTTATCATAATTTTTGATAATCTTCATCTTATAAAGAAGTTTTAAAACTTTGACAACAAGTTTGCGCCCAACACTTTTGCACACACACAAAAATATGGTTGTTACCAACAGCACAGAGCCAAGAGCAAAACCAATAATACTTGTTGTTAAAACAAAGATGTTCATATTCAAACCAACAAAACTATAAATCAAGCAAAAAATGCTAACTATAAACCAAGCAATTTGTTGGAAAACATATTTGCCAAATGGAATTGAAAGTGATGTGTGCATAGGCACACCATGTGATTTAAGATATGCCACCTGGAAAGGCTGTCCACCTGTGGACATAGGCGTTACATTGTCATAGTATCTTCCAATAAGTGAAAGTTTGAAAGAAAACCCTAAACTCCACTTGTTGACAGAAATTTTCATCAAATAACCAGAAATCAAGGCTTCAAACAATAGCACCCCACCAAACAAGGCAAGAGTTATAAACAAAGAAGCCACATCAAAACGGAGTCCAGATAAAGGAGCGTATTCTTCATTTAAAAGTTGATATGTTAAAATTCCAGCAACAATGGCAATGTTAAGAAAAAAGAAAAAAAGATTTTTAAGTTTGCTTTTCTTGCTACTCTTTTTTGAAACCGATTGCTCGGCATCTGCAAGTTTTTGCTTTTGTTCCTCTTTGCTCATAGGTTTGGCAAGCATGCCATCTTTAAATTTGAGTTGTCGAGATTTGATTTTTATTTTTATAACGCTCTCTGCGTTTTTATCACTATAAGGGCAAGCAGAAAGTGGAATAAAAACTTTGCCATTTTTGAAAGTATCATCAACAGTAACATCAAAATTTTCTGTCTTTTCATTTAAGACAGAAGTGTCGGTTTTGCCGTCAATAGATAATTGAACTGCAGTTTGCTTTTGATGTTTTTGCATGTAAGTAGTTTATCAAATAAAAATGTTCTTGTCAATCAAACAAGAACACTTTTAGTTAATTTTCGAAATTAAAATCAAATTAAAGTATATACTAGTTAATTTGTAAAATTAAAGTAAAACCAAAGTATATAAAAGATAGGTACAGATATCAAATTTATGATAATCTTTCAAAACGCCACAAAACTACAGCAATTTTTTGGATAGATAACAATTTAAACTTTATTAAAACAAATCGGAATATCTGCTTGTGTAGTGCACAATTGTATATTCTTCTTTTGCATTTTGAAGAACCATAGACTCATATTCGCCTTGGTCTGCTTGATAAAGTTCATCATAAAGAAGGTCAAAATAAGATTTGTCAACAAGCGGATTTACTCGAGTATTTGACAAAATATAGGTTGCACTATTTTGATTTGTTTCATCTCCGCTTGTATAAGTCAAACTATAATTTTCATTTGCCGACTGCAAAATTCTTGCAATATCTTCATTTTCTGCCATGCCCGTATATATCACAATATGAAGACCATAATTTGTCCTTACATAATCCGACACATCACCAAATTGTCCTGCGCCGTTATTGTAAAGAGCAAGCCCCGCATCGTTGAAAGCGTCAACAAAACTTGAAACGGCATTGCCGTCTTTGTCTTGTCCAATAACATAGCAAGAAGTTGCGTTAAACATGCCAGTGTCTTCGCCATACATATAAATGTATTGATTTATAAGGTCGGCCTTTGCCGTGTAAGATTTTGCCCCTGCAAGTTGAGACTTAATCAATGACAAAAGTCCGTCTTGCGTCAAAGTGCTTGACTTTTCAACATAGGTACCATCGCTTTGCTTTTCTCTTACAACAGGTTTAAGCGAACTGTAAAGCGCATCAAGGTCGGCTTCAAACTCTTCTCTTGTGTAGGCGCCGTCATAACTTACCGGGCTGTTTACAAGTTCTTCTGGAATCTCGCCGTCATCTGGAGATTGTCCATAAAATTTTTCATAATATCTGTTGTAGTCCTCTTGCTGTTCATCATCAAACATGATAAGGATGTTTGCCACAGTAAAATATTTTGTGCCGTCTGCATCGTTTTTGTAATAATAAACACCTGCAGCATTTTCTTGAATTGTAGTATCATAAGAACTGTCATTTTCAATTTCATATTGAACATAACCTCTTCTAACCTTGCTTGAATAAAGGGCAAGCACATCGTTAATTGTTACAGAAGAGATTTCGCTATCGTCATCATATTCTTCGCTAAAAACTTCTACAATGTAGTTTTCATACATAAGTTTTGCAAGCCTGTCAATTTCCCTTTCAAAAAGACTAACCGTATCGGTTGAAAGGTTAAGTCCTCTTTCGGAAGTAATAAGCGCTTGTTTGTAGGCATCAAAAGCCTTTTCATAGTCTTGGTTGCCACTTGTTGTAACATAAGTTACAAAATTTGTATAAATTTCTTTAAGGTCATCTTTATTTGAATAATCATGTTTGTTGCTCTCATCATAATCGGTGTAGCCATCAATAACACTTGTTTCAACATTCAAGCGGACAATTTGTCCGTTTTCTATTTTTATAGTTTTTGTGTAACCTGTAAAAGATATAGCATCTTGCGAAGTGGATTCTCCCTCTGTTTCTGTTCCCACGATTTTATCATAGTAAGATGTGAAATTGCTATAGAGAGAATCAACCGTTTGCGACCAGATATAATCTTTTTCTTTATCTGTCAAGCCTCCCCTTTTTTCAACATTCTCTTCACCTTCTGCAACTGTGATTTTTCTGTTTTCGGCAATAGTAAGCGAAGTATCATATG
>CALVNU010000056.1 GCA_944349915.1 uncultured Clostridia bacterium
AACTTTATTGTAAAAGTATGTGTTACAGGACAACATAAAGAGATGCTAGAGCAGGTGCTTAAAGCATTTAAAGTTAGACCAGACTATAACCTTCAAATAATGAAGGAACGACAAACTCTTGCAGATGTTACAAAAGCAATTTTAAGCGAAAAATTTCAAAGCATTTTGCAAAATGAAAAGCCAGATGTTGTGCTTGTTCATGGAGACACCACAACAACTTTCGCAACCGCTCTGCAGTGTTTTTATTTGGGTATAAAGGTCGGGCATGTTGAAGCAGGGCTTAGAACATACAATATCCATTCACCATTTCCAGAGGAATTCAATAGGCAGGCGGTTGGCATTATATCGGAATTCAATTTTGCTCCAACAGAAAAGGCAAGGCAAAATTTGATTGGTGAAGGCAAAGATAAAAACAATATTTATGTAACAGGCAACACTGCAATTGATGCTTTAAAGACAACTGTTTTAAAAAATTATAAAAACAAAATTTTTGATTGGCTTGGCTCTGACAGGCTTATTCTTTTGACGGCTCATCGCAGAGAAAATCTTGGGCAACCTATGGAGCATATGTTTAGAGCAATCAATCGCATAGTGAATGAATTTGAAAATATCAAGGTTGTTTACCCAATTCATTTAAACCCCGTCGTTCGAGAAACTGCCAACAAAATTTTTAAAAACAATGACAGAATAAAACTTATTGAGCCACTTGATGTGCTTGATTTTCATAATTTTATGTCAAGGGCATATCTTATCTTAACAGATAGTGGTGGAATTCAAGAGGAGGCGCCAAGCCTTGGGGTTCCGGTTTTGGTAATGCGCGACACTACAGAAAGACCCGAGGGGATAAAAGCGGGAACGCTAAAACTTGTTGGCACAGATGAAGAAAAAATTTATAAGGAGTTTAAATCTCTTATAACAGATAAGAAAAAATATGAGAGAATGCACAAGGCCTCAAATCCTTATGGAGACGGACACGCATGCGAGCGCATTTCTAAAATTTTGGAGGAAAAATTATGACAAACAAAATTCCTAAAATTATTCATTATATTTGGGTGGGCGGAAAAGAAAAAAGCCCGCTTGCAAAAAAATGTATTGAAAGTTGGAAAAAATATTGCCCCGATTATGAGATAAAAGAATGGAACGAAAATAATTTTGACCTAGAACAAAATCTTTATCTCTCCCAAGCCTACAAAGCAAAAAAATTTGCCTTTGTTTCCGACTATATAAGGCTTAAAGTTTTGTATGATTATGGTGGCATTTATATGGATACAGATGTAGAACTTGTCAAACCGCTTGATGAGTTTTTAAAGCATAGAGCCTTTTCTGGATTTGAAAATCAAGTGTGGATGCCGACTGCCGTGTTGGGGGCAGAACCAAAACATCCTTGGATAAAACGCCTGCTTGCAGTTTATGATAAAATAACATTTATAAATAAAGATGGCTCATATAATTTAACCACAAATGTGACATACATGTCGGTGGTTACCAGGCATTATTATCATGTCAAACTTGATAACACATATCAAGAACTTGAAGATGGACTAGCAATATATCCAAACGATTGGTTTTGTCCTAAAGATTATATTAGTCAAGAGATTAACTCGACCGAAAACACGCATGCAATCCATCATTTTAATGGTTCATGGCTAACAAGTGGTGCAAAAAAACTTGATAAAGTTGTCCGCGGAATACAAAAATTGTTTGGTAAAAAAATATTTGCAAAAATGGCGGTAAAATATCTAAAAATGACATCTAAAAAAGACGCAAAACGCCTAAACTGGATTTTTGAAGATAAAAAAGCATAACCGAAAAGTTATGCTTTTTTATGTTGGCGTTTAACTAAAAGACGATTTTTTATAGTTTGGAAGCAAATTTTTTTATCATGTAGTTTTTGTTGTATGCTTTAGCGGTCTTTTTGTTTTATAAAACCAATAAAGGAGAGGCTTCGCTATAAAATGGTGGATACCAATTGCCAAGAAGCGTTGTTGGCAAGACGAGACCTAGGTTTTGTGCCTTTTTAAGAATTGGTGTGTTTTTGTTTGTTTGCTCAAAAGATTTTGTAAAACCTGCGTTTCCACCTGTAACATAAGTCTCTTCTTCTTTGATTTTTGCATAATAAGTATATGCCCCACTATCGCAAAATTGCAAAATCAAGCAAAGATTGCGAAGCATGCTGACTTCGTCGCCTTTAATGCGTTTTCCAAAAACAGTAGTTAATACTTCTTTACATTTTTGGTTTAGTTCTTTTATTAATTGTCTTTGAATGTGTTCATCTTTTTCTTTTATTAGTATTCTAGTTGTATAGTCTTGTCCAACTCCCATTACAAAATGCACGATTTGTCGAAGCCCATCTTTGATGTTTAGACTATCCAAGAGAACATCAACATCCTTCTGATTTGTTTGCTTTTGCGGAACACCTTTTTCATATGCGTCGCCTTTTCCAATATCGTGTGCAAGTAAAATTAATTTCATTATTGGCTGCATGTTGTCGGGCAACGAGTCTGAGTAATAAGTGTCAAAAAAATCTATCACACTTGCAGTGTGTTGACCAACTGTCCAGCCTTCCCAAAGTCCAGGATTTTTATCATACAATTTTGCGCACTGCAAATTTTGACTAGCCAGTTCTACAAGTTCCGCTCCGCAAGCGGAGTCGATATAATCTTTTAATTCTGTAGACATAGAATTAGAAAATCTTTGAGTTGCTATTTCTTCAAGCTTCATTAAGGCTTGATAGTAACGACCAAAGTCGCTCTCGGTCATGATTTGTGGGATATTTACAAGTTGATAGGCTATAATTTTTTTCTCCAAAGTTGCACTTGACACAAGGGATTTAAAGCCTGCAATATTATTGTTTTTAATCCAAGCATATATATATGGTCTACTTATTGGATATAATTGGCCATCGTAAGAGAACAGGGCAGTTTTTCTAATTTGATACAAAACATTAGTAGGAACTTTGCGAAGAAGATTTTTTGTATTTCTAGCACTAATATAATCTTTTACCAAACTTTCAAAGGTTTTATCGTCTATGTTTAGTTTGTTTAATTTATCATAATGGCCATTATTTTTCGCGTGAAGTTTTAAACTTTCAAGTCTCTTTTTTGCTTGTTGCAAAACGGTTGTGAGCATACTTTCGCTTATTAATGGTGCATTCAAATCCTGCAAAACGGGTAAGATGACGCGTTTATAAATTTCCTTATATTCAAAATTAATAGGGAGAAGGTCGGTGACAGGAAAGTCCGCTAATACACGAAAAGCCGCGGTAACCCTTGGTTTATCCTCGTCCCTGATTGATGATATGTCAAAATTGATATCTATAATCACATCATTTTCATTAATACCCACAATTTTATGAACTTCGGCTTGTCCGCCACGCTCTTTTTTTCTTTCTACTGCAAATTCGGTAGCGATATCCTTTTGCGCTGTATAAAGCCCAGGTATTGCCGATACATTCATATTGCCAGTATTGTTTCCAGCATTATTCAAATTTTTTATAGAAAAGAGGGTTCCATTCCCGGTTCTACCATGGTAAAGATTTACATCTTTCATATATCGACATATTCCAAATTCAACAAGCACTGCGACTGCTTCGTCTCTAAGTTGTTTTTTAGTTTTTTTAATAATCATAAATTCATCCCAGAAAATATTATATTATAATTTATAAAAATTTTTAAGTTCTTATATAAAACTAGCACAATGTTTTACTTTTCGCGTTAAGAGGAAATTTTTTGTGTATAGTTTACTGCGCTTCAACTTCCACAGAAATCTTTGTTGAAACTTCGCTGTGGAGTTTGATGGATACTGTGTAAATGCCTGTCGCTTTGATTGGCTGGGCAAGCTCTATCTTTCTTTTGTCTATTTCATAGCCTTTAGACTTTAATTGCTCTGCAATTTCTTTTGTGGTGATAGAACCAAACAGTTTTCCATTTTCGCCACATTTGATTGTCATTACAAGTTTTACATTTTTCAATTTTTCTGCCAGCGCTTTTGCGTCTTGTTTTTCCATTTCTTTGTGATATGCATGCGCTTCTTTTTGCATTGCATTTTCATTTAATGCGCTTGCGGTGGCAACTTTGGCAGAACCGTTTTTGAGCAAAAAGTTTTTAGCATAGCCATCGGACACTTCTTTTATTTCACCTTTTTTCCCAGTGCCTTTAACATCTTTAAGCAAAACAACTTTCATATTCAACTCCTTTTTTGTTATTGTAATAAAATTTGTTTATTTTGTCAATTTTTTGGCTATATTTTATTTATGGAGGTTGAAAAATGGATATAAGATGCAGAAAAACCAACTGTTTGCATAACGACCGATTTACTTGTAAGGCAAAAGAAATTTTGATAAATGGCAAAGTTATATGTTCTACTTATCAAGAGGATGGAAGCAAATCTTCGCCAGACACAACGGCGCGACTGTTTGAAAAAACTCCAGATTTTGCACCACAGCGTGACAGCAAGGCCTTAAAAATAGGGTGCAGGGCAGACTGCCTTTTCAATAGAAATGGAAAGTGTGTTGCAAATGGTATAACATTAAATGCTATCAAAGAAAGTCCTTTTTGCATAAGTTTTTTAAAGAAATAATTGCAAGATAATTTTTTTTATGCTATACTATTTGCGAGGTGAAAAATGGGAAGAAAAAAGAAGTTAAACCTTATTGACCAAAACATAGAAGATTCTTCAATCCAGGCTGTCAATCAAAGCGAACAGCATAAAAGTGAAAACGCCAAAGAAAATAAAATTAACAACCAAACACAAAATGGTTCAAATGATATAAAAACAGAAGATGAAGATTCTACAAAAACAAAAGATAAGCAACAAACAAAAGCGCAATTCCATGTTTTTGGAGAAGATTTTGTTTTAACAGACCCCGATTTTATCAATTATCAAAAAATAAACAACAAAATGTTGTTTTTACAATTCCATTTGCTTGGACAGTTTGACAAAGACGGAAACTATTTTGTTGGCAATGATATTAAAAGAGACCTTATTAAAGCGGTCAAAGAAATTCAAATGGAAGATGATAACTGTTTTCAAGCAGAATTGCGACATGATGGTGTTACAATTCATTTTGATGTTGACCTTTTTTATACACAAGAAAATGCAGAAGCCAAACTTTACATAGTGGAAACTGTTGACGAACATACAGTAAAAACTTTTATAGATTCTTTTTCCGCCCCAAACAACGCAGATTTCCGAATAAAAGTTAGAGAAAAATATAACCTTGTTGATGTTGCAATCAAAACCGATGATGAAGAAATTCCAAATTTGAGCATTTGGATTTATTGGCAAAATGAAGAGCTCGCTTATTGGCTTGATCTTTATGAAATGGGAAGTCAATTTTTTGTGATGAGAGCGCTTGCAATTCTAGAAGAATATGGAGAAGTGGGCGAAAAGATTATCAATGAGTTCAACAGAAAATTGCAAATTATAGAAAGAAGTGGCACAACAAAAAGAAAATTTTCAAAGAGCAAAGAAGTTCTTGATGATGTTATCAACCAATTTGGTGGTATAGAGGAAATTGATAAAAATCATGGGAAGTTAAAAAAATTGGCACTAGAGTATAACAAGCCTTTCCTTTCAATCGAAGCAGGTAATGTGGAAATTATGGAAGTGGAAAAGCCGAAAACTCCTGCCAAAGCACCACAGATGGAGACAACAAGCCGACCTGCATCTGCAAAAAAGAAGACATCAACATCGACTGCTTCCAGCAACAAAAAGGCAACAAATAACAAAGCAAAACCTATTAAAACTGTAAAAAGTTCACAAGATACAGGTAAGAAAAAGGTTTATGTAACGCTGGAAGAGCCGGAAACTCAAAAATCGAACAAAGAAACAAAGAAAAAAACAACAGACGAGAGGCAACAAGAACGGAATGCTCAAACGTCGGGAAGGGAATTAAAAAAAGAAAGAACAGACAAGAGGAAA
>CALVNU010000057.1 GCA_944349915.1 uncultured Clostridia bacterium
TGCAACCAGTCCACCCATAATGGAACGCCAGGTATTGCCTCTGCAAACAAAACAAATTTTAATCATTGCCCCACCTTTGAAATAAGTTTAACACAAATATAAAAAAAATCAAAAGGTTTTGAGCCTTTTGAAATAAAAAAATCATTTTTTTGAAGATTTATTGCGTTTTTTTTCTGCTGGGAATTCTTTTAAAATGTTTTCAACCTTTTCTTTTTGCCACAGTTTTTCAAGGCTATACTTTTCGCGAACAGACGGTATAAAGGAATTGATAATGATATCATCAAAATCAAAAACAATCCATTCGCCCTTATTATACCCTTCTGGAACATCGTCAAAAGAAAAGTCTTTCATAATTTGGTCCGCAAGTTTTTTGTTTTCAAGTGCATTTGCAACGCTAACCAAAAATACCGAAGACATTTTTCCACAAATAGAAGTTTTAAACACTGCCAAATCTTTGCATTTGTGGTCAGTCAAATATTGTTGAAAATTGTTTACTAAGTCTTCCACCTAACACCTCTTTGTAGTTAATATATAACACAAAAACGCCATTTGTCAAATTTTTTGTCTAATTTTAAAATTTTTGTCAATAAATTTTTTATGAATAGTTTGCTTTCTTTTATCAAAATTTTAATAAAGTTTGCAGTCATTTTTATGATATTCTTTATTTGGTTACGCTATTACATCAACATAACAGAAGCGGTTGTGCTCTCTGTTATTTTATCGGTCATAGTGCTTTTAATCTTGAAGATTTTTTCAAGAGCAAAAACAAATGTTACAAACTTAAAAAACAAAGAACGACAAGAAGCGGAAGCCATGTTTGAAAATTTGATAAAAGAAAAAAATTATAGTTTTTTCTATTCACTTGCCTCGACCAGACATAAGAATGTACGCAAAAAAAGAATTGTCACTATGCTTGAGAAGGAAAATGGCACTATTTTGCTTTATCCTTTTTTAAAGATGCGCTTACTTGAAACCGACGATTTGCTGTCAATTTGTTCACAGGCAAAGAAATATAAAGCGGACAAAATTATCGTGCTTGCCAAAGAATATGCTGGTTCTGTAAAGTCCTTTGCTTCAACTTTAAAAGTTGACATTTTGCTTTTAGACCAATATGAAACTTATCAATATTTGTTTAAAGAATATGATTTTTACCCTCAATATGAAAGTGTTGTTAAGGCAGGCAAAAAAGAGCGGTTGAAAGAAATTTTAGACTATTCCTTTGCACGAGCAAGAGCAAAAGGATATATAATTTCGGCAATTATTCTTATTGTGATAGCCTTTTTGTTTAGGCAGAGTTTATATTATTCTATAGTTGCGACCTTGCTTTTAATTTTTGCATTTATCTGTATTATAAGAAACCCTAAACAAAAAAAGATTTCAAAACAAATTTTATAGTTTGTTTGAAATTTTTAATAACATTAAATGATTTATAAAACTTAAAGAGCAAAATTATAAATTTATAAAGCGTCAAAGAGGTTGCAAAACAATAAAATCTTAAAAACAAAATGGGAAAATATAAATTTCAAACTTAAAATCTGGAAAATAGCAAATATCAAAATTTGAAAAATAGTTATTAAATCCTCAAAAATATTAATTTAAAATACTTTGCGAAAGAACAAAACTTTTAAATTTTCTGTTTGTTTTTCACAGGCAAAATTTATCAAACAAGTTCGATATGCTTAAAATCTTTTTTGGTGCTAAAACGATATACAACAATGATAGAGCCAATAACTTGCACAGGCTGTGCAGACAAACGCTCGCACACTTGAGCCATAACCTCTTTTGGTTGAAGTGCACAATTTTTTAGCACTTTGATTTTTATCAATTCCCTTGCTTCTAAAAGAGAGTCGATTGCATTAAAAGAATTTTCCGACAAGCCCTCTTTACCGATTTGCATAACAGGTTCAAGAGCATTTGCAAGCCCTCTTAAAAAGGCGCGTTGTTTTGTTGTTATATTTTCCATATTATATCCCTTTTATTTTATCATTTCAAATTATCTTTATTTTTTAGTAAAATTGTTGTTTACAATTTTGCTGTTTTGCAATTTTTTTATCAATTTGTTGTTAGAAAATTTGTCAAAACATATTGACACTCAAACATCTTTGTTATATCCAAACTTTAAAAATTTGTCTTTAATTTTAAAAAATGTTGATGCAAAGTTTAATCTATGACAATTTAGTCATTATAAAATTTTACTCTTCATAAAATTTTACTCACTGTATTCAAAGACAATATCTTTTATTTGCACGCTATCTCCATTTTTAAGTCCGCGTTCTTTAAGCATATCAATAATTCCCATCTCTTTAAGTCTGTTTTGGAAATAAGCAAATGAGCGGTTGTCAGACAACACAACGCCACGAACAAAGTTGTCAATTCTTCCGCCTTCCACAACAAAAGTGCCGTTGTCTAGACGCGAGATTTTGATAGATTCGTTGTCGCGTTTGTCAAAATCTGTCTCTTCAATTTCAAGTGCCTTCTTCTTTGGCAATTTAGATAATTTTTGTAATGTAACGATTTTCAATTCTTCAATACCCTGCATTGTTGCCCCAGAAATTTTTATATAATCACCACCAATTTCCTTTTTAAATCGCTCTTCTTTTTTCTTCAATTCTTCATCGGTCAAAAGGTCGATTTTTGATAGGACCACAATTTGCGGAGTTTTAGCAAGTGTTTCACTATAAGCAGACAATTCTTTATTGATTATTTTATAATCTTCAATAAAATCTCGTCCATCACTTTCGGAAACATCAACAAGATGCAAAATTAACCTCACCCGTTCAACATGTTTAAGAAAATAGTGTCCCAGTCCCTGACCAGCGCTTGCTCCTTCAATAAGTCCAGGGATATCCGCAACAACAAAGGTTTGACCTTTAATAGCGCAGACGCCAAGATTTGGATAGAGAGTTGTAAAAGGATAATTTGCTATTTTAGGATTTGCGTTTGAAATACAAGACAAAAGTGTTGACTTGCCAGCATTTGGAAAGCCAACAAGACCAACATCTGCAATTGTTTTTAATTCCAAAATAACCTCTCGTTGCACGGTTGTTTCGCCAACTTGCGAATAATGAGGGGATTGATTTATAGAAGATTTATAATAAGCATTGCCATGTCCACCCTTGCCACCTTTAAGTGCAATAAAGCGTTTGCCATCTTCATTCAAATCGGCAATAATTTTATTGGATGCAGGGTCGATAATAACTGTTCCTGTTGGAACAAAAATAACCTCATCTTTTCCGTTTGCTCCTGTCTGCAATTTTTTAGCCCCGTCTCCGCCATTTTCGGCCACAAATTTCTTTTTAAATTGAAAATTGTATAGAGTGTTTAAATTTGCTGTTGCTTCGAAAACAATATCTCCGCCCTTGCCACCTTCTCCACCATCTGGTCCGCCAAAGGCAGTCATTTTGTTACGCAAAAAAGAGGCAGAACCCTTTCCACCATTTCCCGCTTTGATTGAAATTTTTACTCTATCAAGAAACATATTCTTTCCTCTTTTCTCCTATTTTTCACATTTCACTATGCTTCACTCGCTATGCACATTATCTTCTTATTGATTATTGCTCTCCCACTGTGTTTGCCTTTATTTACTTATTTGTTTAACCTTTGTTTTTTTGTTCACTTTTCCGTTTAACCTTTGTGCCTTTAAATGCTTTTCCGTTTAACCTTCAACTAAACTTTTTGTTTAAGTAAATCAAGCACTATTATGCAAAATCTATATATTGCGCCTATTATGCGTTGCATAATACTACAATTTGTACTAGTCTGCAAAATTTAAGCGTTCTCTTTTTTCTTGGCAGACACACAAATCATAAAATGGACACCTATCACATTCTGGCTTCTGGCTTTTGCAAATATACCTTCCAAAAAGCACAAGTTGCAAATGTAATTTTGACCAATCCTTTTTTTCAAACAAATTGTTAAGTGCAAGTTCGCATTTTAAAGGGTTATCTGTTTTTACAAGTCCAAGCCTGTTTGACACTCTTAAAACATGAGTATCAACAGCAATTGCATCTCCCTTAAAATATTCCCCTATCACAACATTTGCCGTTTTGCGACCAACACCTGCAAGGCTCTGCAAATCTTTAGAATTGGAAGGAACTTGTCCATCAAATCGCTCAATTAAATCTTTACTCATTGACAAAATATTTTTTGCTTTATTATGATAAAATCCACAAGAATGAATTTTTTCTTCCAACTCTTCTTGTGAAAGTGCCAGCATGTTTTGCGGTGTGCTATATTGTTTAAACAATTCTTTTGTAACAATATTCACCCTTTTGTCTGTGCATTGAGCAGACAAAATCACTGCAACCAAAAGTTCATAAGCATTTTTATAGTTAAGTTCACATTTTGGGCTAGGAAAGAGTTTATCAAGCCCTGCTGTTATCTTGCTTATTTTGCCATCAAAAGAAGTTGTCTTCATATTTGTTTTATCCATTTTATCTCCATAGACATAGGCTTTTGATTTGACAAACCATTCAACTCCTATTTACAAACATCTTGTCAAATAAAAGTCGCCATTCAAATTGTAAATATCGTAAATCCAGTCTTAAAAATAGTTGCAAGTGCTAAAATTATAAAAACTTCACGGTTTGTTTCAAACTTTTTCCGTTAAAATATCTTCAATCACAAAGCAGAGCCATAGCGCATTGTTACAAATATATCACTTCATAAGTGGGAATAAAATTGTATCACGAATATTTGGAAGGTCAAATATAAATTGAACAAATCGGTCTATACCAAATCCTAAACCAGATATTGGTGGCATGCCATGCTCCATTGCAAGCAAGAAGTCTTCATCAACATCCATAGTTTCTTCATCTCCCTGCGCTTTTTCCTGCAACTGTTCTTCAAGTGTTTTTCTTTGCAAAATTGGGTCGACAAGTTCAGAATATGCCTTAACAAGTTCCGCCCCACCAGCAACAACTTGAAATACATCTATAATGCGTTTGTCTTTATCATTTCTGCGAGCAAGCGGAATAAGAACTGCAGGATAATTATATAAAATTGTTGGATTTACAATCTTTGCTCTTATCTGTCTTTTGTAAATATAGTCAATGAGAGTTCTTATCGTCTTGCATTCTTCAAGGTCGGCATAACTAAACAGTCCTTTTTCCACAACTTTCTTCTTAAAAGCATCAACATCATTTACAGACAAAAAGTCAAAGCCTAAAATTTGAGTCATCTTTTCAACATAGTTTATCCTTGGCCATTCGCAATCAAATTCAACCTCTTGTCCTTGATAGTTAACTTTGGTTGTACCCAAGCATTCCTTTAAAAGCAAAGGTAGCATGTTTTTGAAAAATTTTATATTATCTTCAAAATCCCAATAAGAAGCATACCATTCAACCTGTGTGAATTCTTGCAAATGTGATGGGTCCATGCCTTCATTTCTAAAGTCTTTGCCCATTTCAAACACTCTGTCAAAGCCTGCACCTATGCACATTTTAAGCCATGTTTCGGTTGCAATCCTCAAATTGCATTCTGTGTCAAGTGCGTTGTGATGAGTAAAGAAAGGTTTTGCACTTGCTCCGCTAACATTTCTTTGCAAAACAGGAGTCTCAACTTCAATAAATCCATTTTTCTCAAGATAAGAACGAATAAAAGATTCAATCTTGCTTCTTGTAAGCATAACTTTTCTTGTTTCTTCATTCATAATAAGGTCAAGATATCTTTGTCTGTATCTCGTTTCGGTGTCGGTTAGTCCATGGAATTTTTCTGGAAGTGGTCTCAATGTTTTAGATAGAAGTGTTATCTTTTCACATCTAACTGTAACTTCTCCTGTTTGAGTTACATAAACCTCGCCTTCTACGCCTACAAAATCTGCAATATCAATCATCTTTTTATAAAAGTCATAATCTTCTTCATTAAGTTCATTTCTTCCGACAGAGACTTG
>CALVNU010000058.1 GCA_944349915.1 uncultured Clostridia bacterium
CTATAACACGGCGCTTAGCACTTCTATTTTGTCTTCAATTTTTACTGGAAATGTTTATGGCTACAACATTGAATATGCAGGAACAGGCGCAAGCGATACAACCGAAAGATTTTATGAAACTTATTCAAATGGAAAAGGTTATGGCATAAGCAGTGCACTTTCCAGCAGGCTTGGCTCAAACTATGTTCATCTCCGTTTTAATGAAGAACAGTCTATATATCATTCAAATGGCACAGTGCTTGATGGACGATACAGCGATAAAGCAATTTTTTATAAAGATGTATACTTTACAATTTCTAATAATGAAAATTCAACAGAAGTAACTTACTATTTTGGTGTTATGGATTATGGTCAATATCCTACCATGGTTATCATAACGGTTGAAGCACAATCTTATAGTTTATATGATTATGCAATCAATTTATAAAACAAAAAGACTAGCCCACCTAGTCTTGTGATAGACAAATTATCAAATTGCAAAAAAAGATTGAGACAAAAAAATGCTCAAAACCAGGAGTGTGGTTTTCCTAAATTTGACTGGTTTTGGGCGTTTTTTATTAAACGATATAAAAAAATGTTTGCAAATTTTTCGTTCACAATGTTTTGTTGCAACCGGAAACTGCAGTTTTTTTGTTGCTTTTAATACAACTTTTTATCTTTAATAGTAAATTTATCATTGAAATTTATATAATTGTATGATAAAATATATGTAGGAGATAAATTATGCTAAATATCAATTACAACAATTTGAAACAATATTTTTTGGTTGCGACTGAAAAAGCCGATGTAAGTCAATTAGAGTTTGTTAGCATAACAGATGTCGAGCAAGTTACAGCGCGTCAATCTTTTTTGTATAGACTGGGTGATAGCAATATAATGAGCGAACAAGTCTATACTTGGAAACAATCTGGAACGCTGTGTAGCAATGAAACATTGAAAAATATTTTGTTTTGCTATAAAAGAAGTGGCCCAACAAACAACTTGATATTTGATGTGAAAGATGATATGTATCATATTGATAAAATTCCAATAGAAAATTTTGACAACCTTGCTATTGCTACTCTTATGGTTTTAGATTTTTGTAATATTATGATGAAAAAAAATCAAGACAATGATTTGTATAATGATTTACAAATAAATCTTAGAAACAAATTTTTGGAATTTTCTTTTCAAAATGTTTTGCAAATAAAACAAATGGTTGATAAATATCAAAAAGACTTGTTTGATAGAATTTTTAAAGTTTATTATAATTATGTAAATCAAATAAAAAAATCACAAGGCAAAAAACAAGAAAATAAAATTGCCCAATTTTATAAAAAATATGATGAATATCAAAATAGAAACGATAAATAATTGTTGGTCATCAAAAGGTTATAAAAAAGTATAATTAAAAATAAAGTTAAAATTTAAAGTATAATTAATATAAAGTTAAAATTTAGATTAACATTATTACATGCAAAAAGAAAATATAGTGCAAAGTTTGAACATAAAATATTGTAAATCAAAACATATTAAAAAAAAACTGTATGGCAAAATTCATACAGTTTTTTGTTTGTTTTTAAAGTGGTAATTGATTTGTTTAGGTGTTTGCGATTAAGATTTATATTTCAAACCGTTTAGCAGATGATTTTTATTATTGTAACAGTTCTGTTTTTTGCAGATATTTACATTTATGAGCCGTTATACAAATCAATTACCATCTTCTCGTTGAAGCAGTTTGATAATTTTATCTCGCAGATTTTCTATTCTTTTTCTGTTTAGTTTGATTAAAATAATTATTATTATTGAAACAGCCATAATTGCAAAGAAGGTCATAACCACTTTGAAAGTTGGGGCGCTAATCGAAAACAGCCATGGCAATACTGATACAAGGGTGGTGATTCCAACAAACGATATCCCCATCGCAAAACCTTTAACAAGGGTTGGTGGAATGCATAGTGTTACAAGATTTAAAAATCCTGTGTAGGTTAATGTAAGCACGCAAAGTGATTTGTATTCTTCTGGTGTAAGAATTTCTGGTGATTGGTTGTAGAACAAAATCATTACAATGCAAATATTAAGAAGCATAAGCATCGCCCTTGGCACAGCCCGCTTAAACACTTGCGGAATAAAATTGCCCCGAATTTTGTTTGTGTTTGGTTCAAATGTTAAGATAAATGAAGGCACGCCAATTACAAACGATTCAAGCACCAACATATCTTTTGGGTCAAAAGGATATTGCAGTTGCAGGAAAAGGGTGATAATTGTCAAAACTATTGCAAACAACGTTTTCATTAGAAAGATTGAAGATGAGTTTTGCACATTGTTGATAACTTGTCTTCCTTCTTTTACAACATTTGGCAAAGATGAAAAGTTGGATTTTAAAAGCACAAGTTTTGAAATTGACCTTGCAACTTCACTTCCATCGGCCATGGCAATAGAGCAATCTGCTTCTTTAAGAGCCAAAGTGTCATTTACGCCATCTCCAGTCATTGCAACAACTTTGCCTTTGTTTTTTAGCGCTTTGATTAGGGTATATTTTTGTTCTGGTGTAACTCTTCCAAAAACGGTAAACTTGTCGGCCATTTGTTCAACTTCTTTGGCGGACAAGCCCTCCAAAGAAACATATTTGTCGCTGTTTTCAACACCAACGCGCTCTGCGATTTTTGAAACAGTTGCAGGTGAGTCGCCAGAGATAATTTTGATTTCCACTCCGTTATCTTTAAACCACTGAATTGTTGCAACGGCATCTTCACGGATATGCTCTTCAATAATTATAAAAGCAAGAAGTGTGGCAGTGCGTCCAGACATGTCTTTGCTAAAAGTTTGACTGCTTTCGGCAACGGCAATCACGCGATATCCTTTGTTTTGACATTCTTCAATCAAAGTTTTCTGTTGTTCTGTCAAAGCACAGCCAATATTGGTTACCGAACCCAAAAAGTATGTCTTTTTGTTTTCAAATTGTGATAATGAATATTTGCGTTCCGATGAAAATTCCACAACATTTAAAGCCTTCCAATCGGCACATTTCCCAAACTCTTTTATCATTGCATTTGAAGTTGCATTTGAAGTTTTTTGAACATTCAATATATTTGATATTATTTTTTTGATTGAAGCTGTTTTCTTTTTATTAAAAGTCAAAAAGTCAACAACTTTCATTGTTCCATCTGTGATTGTTCCAGTCTTGTCAAGGCAAAGCACATTTGTTCTTGCAAGCATTTCTATTGAATAAAGGTCTCGCACCAAAGTGTTTTTCTTGGCAAGTTTTACAACAGCAACAGCAAGGGCAATTGTGATAAGTAAAAACATTCCTGACGGTATCATGCTGGTAAGAGAACCTGCAGTGTTTGTAATTTGTGTTTGCAAACTTCCGCCGATTGAGTATTCTTTTAAAAATGTTAAAATTCCTATAGGAACAATGGCGATACCAATATATTTTATCAATCTGTTGATATCTTTAAAAAGATTTGATGCTGGCGCCTTAAACTCTTTTGCCTTCTGTGCCATTTGTTCTATATAGTTGTCTTTGCCAACTCGATCAACTTTGGCATAGCACTCTCCAGAAACAATAAAACTTCCTGACAAAAGGTGGTTGCCCACATTTTTTTCAATGGAATTAGATTCGCCAGTAAGCAAACTTTCATTCACTTCCACTTTGCCGTCTAAAATTATACAGTCTGTTGGAATTTGATTTCCACTTCCCAAAATGATAATATCATCAAGCACGAGATTGTCGGAATTTATTATTTCAATTTTTCCACCACGCAGAGTTTTGATTTGAGGGCGCGTCACCATTGAAAGTTTTTCAACTGCAATTTTTGCTCTTATCTCTTGAATTATTGCAATCGCCGTGTTTGCCACTATAACAAACATAAACAAAAGGTCGGTGTAAGAACCTACACAGAGCAAGGCAATGGCTATAAGAAGCCAAAGCATGTTTAAAAATGTAAAGATGTTTTTGACAAATATAGAAAGGTATGTTTTTGAGGTTTTAACCTTGGTGTGATTTGTAAGTTTGTCATTGATTCGAGATTTGACTTGTTCTTCATTCAATCCAGTTTCAATGCTTGGGTCAAAACGCTCAACTGGCTTTTGTGGCTCTTGCTTTTTTTTGATTGTAAAGATTGATTTTACCTTTTCAATTAAATTTTTTTTCTCTTGTTGTTGACATAGCACAGAAAAACTTGGTTTTTGCGATATTTTCTTAAATTTTTCCGAACTTTTGAGAATGTTTCCAACAAAAAACTTTTCACATGGTGAATTGGTTTCTTGCTGTTCAATTTGTTTGTTTTTGTTTTTCATATTTTGTTTTATACTTTATTGATTTATCTATTTTAATTATATTAAATATACAAAATTTTGTCAACTTTATTGGCAATAGATTTGACTTTGTTTATCAAAAATATTAATATATTTATAGGAGATGAAAATATGTTATTACAAATTCCTAAATCGCTAAAAAAATTGGCAGAATTGTTGCCAGAAAATTTATATATTGTTGGTGGTTACAACAGAAATCATTTTTTGGGGATTAAGGGTGAAGATATCGACTTATGTGCTCAAATCAAGGTTGAAGAACTTGCAAAGTTGCTTGAAAACTCTCCATATGATGTGAAGATAAAAAATAAAATTGTGGGCACTGCAATTATTTCTGTAGGCAATGAAAAATTTGAGTATTCATGTTTTAGAAAAGAATTTTATAAAGAGGGCGGAGCGCATACACCTGATAAGGTGGAGTTTATTTCAAGCCTTGAAGAAGATGCCAAACGCAGAGATTTTTCTTGCAATGCAATTTATTATGACATAAAAAATGATAAATTTATAGACATTTATGGTGGCATACAAGATATAAAAAACAAAATTCTCAAAACAATTGAAACGCCTGATTTTGTTTTCGCTCATGACGGACTTCGCATTTTGCGATTGTTTAGATTTGAGTGTGAACTTAATTTTAAAATAGACAAACCAACTCTTTTATCTGCTATAAAATATTCGTCAAATGTAAGAGATATTGCAGGCGAAAGAGTTATACACGAAATCACTTGTATTCTGCACAGTGGCAACCGCTATCCTGGCTATTCAAAACCAAAGGCATATCTGCAAGTTTTTAAGCAATTCAACAAATACAAACTTTGGCCAGTTTTTGGCATTGATTGCGCAAAAGTAAGGTTGAAAATGGTGAAGAAAGTGGAGCATAAATCACAAGGATTTTTGATTGATGTTGTTGATACTGTAAAACCAATTTCAATTTCCTATTATCTCAACCTTATCTTATTAGAGCATTTTGGGCTTAACAAAAAAATGGCAAGTCAATATATCAACATCTTGTCGGGATATTATGATGCATTAAACCGGTTGCAAAACAAAGACTATTTCTTCAAATATTTTGACAACTTTCCGCTTATCTATAAACTTTTGGTGCATAAATCAAAATATTTGGCAAACAAATATGATTTTTTCTACAAATATATTATTTCACACAAATTGATTATAACAGTTAAAGATTTAAAGGTTAACGGAGACGATTTGAAAAAATATTATCCAACTGTCAAACCGTATAGATATAATGCAATTTTGGAAAGTTTGCTTTCCGATGTGTTTGATGGCAAACTTGTCAATGATAAAAAGGTTTTAATCAAGGCAATAGAGCAAAAACTAAAATATTTATAACAAAAAATCTGCAATTAATTTGCAGATTTTTATTTGATTGTAGGTTGTGTTGTAAATTACATTGCAAGGTATGCTTTTGGTTGTGCTTTGGGTAATGCGTTGGTTTGTGTTGTAAGTTGCAG
>CALVNU010000059.1 GCA_944349915.1 uncultured Clostridia bacterium
TTGATATCTCGAATTTGAATAAAACCAAATTTACCCATATCTCTTTTAAAAATAATTCGACCTGCAATTTTTACATGCTCACCAACCTTTTCTCTAGCCTCTTGAATTGTGCAAGTTCTTTCAAACTTTGCTTTGTAAGGGATTTCTCCCATTTCCCAAAGTTTTGCAATTTTCTCTCTACGAATATCAACTTCATTTGACAAATTTTGTTCCATTTTTTCTCCTTTAGTTTTCTTCAACTGCTATTAATGGCAATTGAATAGTTCTTCTTTGATAATTTATCATAAAAATGAAAATATGTCAAATAAACTTTTGACATATTTTGTTTTTTGCCAACTCTAACTATATCTTTTTGAATAATAACTATAATTTTTCATCACTCTGTTCAAATAATTTTTAGTTTCTGCAAAAGGTATTTCATCTAAACTTTTTCCATCACTTGAATATTGTTGATTTTTTAGCCATTCTTTGACTGTGTTTGGTCCAGCATTATATGCACAAAGCGCATTCTTTGTGTCTTGAAACATCTCTAACAAATATGACAGGTAATATGCGCCTAAATTTAAGTTGTATTCCCCGTCCAGCAATTTTTCCTGCTGGTATTCCTCGCCCAACCGCTTTGACAGCCACTCGGCAGTTGATGGCATAAGTTGCATAATTCCAATTGCTCCTTTTGAAGATATTGATTTTTCATCAAACCCACTTTCCGCGTTTGCCACAGATGCAATAAGTGCGCTTTCTATGTTGTATTTTTCACTATAAGACTTGATTTCACTGCTGTATGCCATTGGATAAAAATAACTGTAAAAACAATGCAATCCAAAAGAAAGCATAACAATAATAAGTGCAAGCGAAAGCAAAATAAACAGCGAACTTGCAAACGGTTTGCTTTTTCTATTTTCCATAAAATTATTTTATGGACTTTGTCTCTTTTAATTCATATATATTCAAAGAGATATCAAAACACTTGATATATGTCTTATTTTAAAAAGATGTCAAAACATTTTAAAAACACTTGATATATGTTTTTAAAGAGATTTTAAAGAGATTTTTAATATTTTTTAAATATTTTAAAATCAATCTTTAATGCAAAAGTTTGACTTTTTTCAAACAAAATTTGCTATTTGACCACTTGCCATTTTTTAGCACAAATCTCAACTTTTCAAATAAGTTTTTCAAGTGAGGTTCTTTGCCCTACACTGTTAATTCTAAACACTCCGACAAATGCCCTAAATGGTTTGCTGGCTAAAATCTCTTTTGCACTTTGCAAAAAAGTTTGTGAAAGTTTAACAGATATTCCACACGCCTGCCCAGCCTCTCTTGGAGTGTTTACAATTTGACAAAAAATTCCCCGGCTTCTTATGGCTTGTGCAAAATATAATGTTTCATTACGAGAACTAAAAACAACAATTATCATTTCTTTTTCCTTTTTAGGTAACAAAATCTCTCCTATTTCACTATATTGTATAAGAAAAGGAAAGTTGACAAATGATTTATCTTGATAACAGCGCCACCACTTTGATTAAGCCAAAAAGTGTGATTTCTGCAGTTCATGAGGCAATAATAAACTTTAGTGCCAATCCTGGACGAAGTGGGCACAATGCCAGTATTAAGTGTGCATTAAAAATCGAGCAGGCAAGAGAAACCCTTGCAAAGCACTTTGGATTAAGCCTTCCACAAAATGTGATTTTTACAGCAAACTGCACGACAGCACTAAATATGGCAATTTTTGGATATTTAAAGAAAGGCGACCATGTGGTTACAACAGAAAACGAGCACAACTCTGTTCTTAGACCGCTTGAGGCTTTAAAACAAGAGGGAATAATAGACTATTCAATCGCCTTTCAATCTTCACCATTGGGAATAAAACTTGAAGATATACGCCCTCTTGTCAAAAACAATACTACAATGATTATAACAAACCACATCTCAAATGTAAACGGTTGCAAAACCGACATAAAAGAAATCGGCAAATTCTGCAAGCAAAAGGGTCTGCTTTATCTTGTTGACTGTGCACAAAGTTGCGGACATGAACATATAAGCATGGAAGAAGATAATATAAACTTGCTCTCTTTTGCTGGGCATAAAGGTTTTTATGCTCCCCTTGCAATAGGTGGACTGCTAATAAACACAGACAAAACCGCAAAGCCGTTGTTGCATGGCGGAACAGGCACAAACTCACTTGAATTGTTCCAGCCATCTACTTTACCAGAAAGACTTGAAAGTGGAACGATATCTTCTCCGCTTATATTAGGGCTAGATGCTGGAGTTAAATTTGTGGAAGAACATTTTGATGAAATAAGATATAAACTAGATGACCTTACCACCTATCTTAATTTTGAACTCAACAAACTTGGCTTTCAAGTTTACACAGAACCAGAAAACGCAAATGGCGTTATTGCCTTTAATATAGAAGATTATGATTCTGCAGAAATTGCAACAATATTAAATGAAAAATATGGGATTTGCGTGCGTGGTGGTTATCATTGCGCTCCGATAAAACATAAAGCGCTGGGCACGATTGGTCAAGGTGCCGTTCGCGTTTCGCTTTCTTATTTCAACACATTTACAGAAGTGCAGAAACTAATTTTATCACTTAAAAACATTAAACATAAAATTTTTAAAATAAAAAATTAACCCCACTGTTTAACTTTTATAGCATTGACAAGTTGAATTACAGAAAAAATAACTATAATAAGCACAATAACAAAACTTGAAATTGCAGATAAAATTTTCATTTCAAACTTCATGCCACCATTAACCATGATAAGTGTGTTTTGTAGCGTTAGAATTGAAACCAATCCATCAACAATTGACAACGCCTTCAAAAATTTGAATGTTAGTTTTTGAGACCTACGCTGTTTAATATAATTTTTGATGGCAATAATGATTTTGTATGTTGTATAAACCGCAATAATAATTGCAGGAATAATTCCAAATTCATACTCGTTTGGACTTATAAGTATAAGTGTGATTGGCGCCAACAAACAAAGGTCTATAAAGCACATAAAAATTGACAAGCCTATGCAGGCTTTTTTCTGTTTATCAAACAAAATTTTAGTCGGACAATTTTTGATTTTACTCTCGATAACAATCACCGCAAAGCGCGCAATTGTTAAACACAAATAATAAACAAACATACTTATATTCCAAGAATTTAGGTAAAAAATTCCAAGAAACATATTATAAAAAGCAAACAAAAAAGTAATCAATGCCGAAAAATAGGCGCCAAATATAAAATTTGATGTAAATCTTTTTATGCCACAAAATTTTGAAGTTTTTGTAAATTTCTTTGTGCTTTTATCAACATCACAATTTAAACTTGCCTTCCTGCTTATATCTTTTTTCTCACCGATTTGCTTGTCCGATAATTCAAAGTCATTTACGCAATCATTATTGTAAATTTTTTCTTTCATTTTGATTTAACTAGATTTTACACATTTTATTATCAACTTTTCAATATATTCAATTTCATCTTTACAACCACTTTTTATCCATTCATTTATAATGGCGGTTATCCCATGGAGATAATAAGTTATCATATAGTTGCCTTCTTTTTGGTCCAATCCAAACCTATTCAAAATTGGCATAAAAACATGTTTGTTTAATGCTTCAAATTTGTCAATAGAATTCATCAAACGAGCATGTTTTATGGCAACTTGATGTATCAATTTGTTTTCTTTGATATAAGACAGATATGGCGATATATATTTTGGAGTTATAAGCATCAATTCTTCAATAGGACAAGTTGCAATTTTAGAAACAAATTGACCTGGATTGTTATCAAAATAATTGACAAACTTTTTATTTGAATTTTCAATGCATTCGTCAAGTAAGTCTTGTATTGTTTCATAATGCAGATAAAAAGTTGAACGATTAACGCCCGCCTTTTTGCAAATTTCCTTGACGGTGATATATTCAAAATCTTTTTTGTTTAGAAGTTCTATAAGAGCCTGGTTCATCAATACAGCGGTATTATAATATTTGCTTTCTGCTTTATTCATAATACTGCCCTCCCTTAACTATTCTTCGTCTGCGATTTCCTTTGCCAAACGCATAATGTCCGAACCATATTTTTGTTTACCCTTTTCTTTGATTTTTTTGTAAATTGGATAATTAACACAGCAACCCGCAATTCCCAAAATTCCAACAACAATTCCACCAACAAACGCGCCAACACCCGACGCAATAGTGCCAAGTGACAAGCACATTCCAACCCCAAGCACAAGAGCACTAAAAATGCCAAAATTGAAGGCAAAAATATTTGCTGGTGCCTTGGCTTTGGCGTCTAGTTTTTTTAGTTGCATAACTTTCGATGTTTCCTTTTTAGAATATTCGTTTGCAATGTGTTCTGCATAAATTTTATCTGTGTCCATAAATTTTTCCTCCTTTTTATGACACAAATATTATACAAGCAGTGCTTTAAAAATAAGCCAACACAATTCACAAAAAATGTTGATTTAAAAAAAACATTAAAAAAATCATTATTTTAATGGTAAATCTTGTCATTAAATATAATATCATAAAGCAAATTTTTAGTCAAACTTTGCAATTTGTTTATAAAATTCTGTAAAAATATAATATTTTAAAAATAAAAAGCATTTTAAAACAAAACAGGAACTTTTTAAACAATAAACATACAAAACAAAAAAAAAGAATAAGGCATTTTAAAAGTCTTATTCTTTTTCGCAAAAATTAGTTATTTTTCAAGGCGTTTAAGGTCAATTCTGCCTTTATCGTCAATTTTGATAACTTCAACTTCAATTTCATCACCAACTTTGACAACATCTTCAACTTTTTCAACTCTCTTTTTTGAAAGTTTTGAAATATGAACCATGCCTTCTTTATTGCCCGCAAATTCAACAAAGGCGCCAAAACTTGTTATTCTAGAAACTTTGCCGTCATAAACATTGCCAACTTCAACTTCTTCAACAATGCCAAGAATAATTTCTTTTGCCTTTTGTGCCATGTCAATATCTTGTGTTGCAATAAAGACTTGTCCATTGTCGTCAATATCTATTTTAACGCCAGTTTGGTCAATAATTTTGTTGATAGTTTTTCCGCCAGAACCAATAACATCTTTAATCTTGTCTGGGTCAATCATAAAGGTTATAATCTTTGGAGCATATTTTGAAAGTTCTTTTCTAGGCTCATTGATTTCTTCAAGCAACTTGTTCATAATAAACATTCTGCCTTCGCGGGCTTGCTTAAGTGCTTGAGTTAAGATTGCACGGTCAATACCTTTGATTTTGATATCCATTTGAATTGCTGTTACGCCCTTTTCTGTGCCTGTAACCTTAAAGTCCATATCTCCAAGGAAGTCTTCAAGTCCTTGAATATCGGAAAGCACTGCAACCTTGCCACTTTCTTCATCTTTGATAAGTCCCATAGCAATTCCTGCAACTGGTCGTTTGATAGGAACCCCGCCATCCATAAGCGCAAGCGTTGAACCGCAAACAGAAGCCATTGAAGATGAACCATTTGAAGAAAGCACTTCGCTTACCAATCTAAGAGCATAAGGAAATTCTTCTTCGCTTGGAATAACTGGTTCCAAAGCCCTTTCTGCAAGAGCGCCATGTCCGATTTCTCTTCTGCCAGGGCTTTTCAAATTTCTAGCCTCACCTGTGGCATAAGGTGGCATATTGTAGTGATGAACATAACGATTTACCTCTTCATCATCAAGTCCATCAAGTTTTTGCATGTCAGAAACAGTGCCTAGCGTAAGAGTTGTAAGCACTTGAGTTTGTCCACGA
>CALVNU010000060.1 GCA_944349915.1 uncultured Clostridia bacterium
TCAGTGCCCAAAGTGGCGGCTTGTTCAAAAGGTATTTCCTGTTCTGTCCACGGAGTTTTGACAAGTCTTGGTTTTTCGCCTTCTTGGTGTCCCATAGCGCCGGAGATAAGATAGCCCACGCAGTCAATCATCCTAACCGACATTTCGGCGTTTGCCACCTTGATTTTAACGGCTTCATTTGGCACAAAGTGCGGTTGTGTTGTCATAATAGTTTTTCCGTCAGCGCTTTGCGGAAGTTCATCAACAGTTCTGTCTTTTGCGTTTGGTTCAGAGATATTAGGAAGGACAAGTTTTTTCATAAATTGAGTGATAAAAGTTGACTTACCCACCCTTACAGGTCCAACAACGCCGATGTAGATATCGCCATTGGTTCTTTCTCTAATATCGTCATATATTTGAAATTTTTCCATAAAGACCTCCAAAGATACAAGATATGATATGAGAGGGCTATGTTAAATATGCAAAAAAAGAGTAAACTTTTTGCAAGTTTACCCTTAAATTTTGTAAGAATTGGTTATCAAGCCAAAACTCTGTCAGTGACAGCGTCTACGGCGGTGTAGAATTTATAATTTGTTTCTGTGTCACCCACGCGTTTAACAACTCTGTAAACCACTTCCAAATAGTCGCAACCGTCATTGCCGGCAAACATTTCATGATTAAGTTGCCCTGTCAAATAGGTTTCTCCGTTTGCGATTTGTTCTTCGGTTGGCTCGATGATAGAATAGTAATCCTTAACCTTTGACAGTCCAGTAAGTTGAATTGGAGTTTTAGAGACAAGCGGGTTTCCCCTATAATCATTTCTGCCAACATCTGTCATCAAAATGCCATTGCCGATTTGAGTGTTGAAAGGTCCAACAATAAGGTCTTTTGACGGAGCGCCCAAGATTGACTCGTCAACGCCAAAGGATACAAGTTGACTAAAAGAGATTGATGAGCCATGTTGCTGTGAATATCTTTTTTCTGCATCTTCAAGGTCATCATCACCCCAAGCGTCTTTCATTTTGCCGTCAGGAACATTTACCATTTTAGAGCCAACTTGAGTGAGCGTGTTGGTTTCATGGTCATAGAAATTGAGCATAATTTCTATAGTTAAAAATCTGTTTTCGTCAAAAGGCTGTCCAGAAGCGGTTTGATAGCCGTCAAGGTCGGCATCGTATTGCAGAGTTATGGTTACTGCGGTAACATTTACAGTTTCTTTAAACATCAAAACCACACTTTGATATTCCAAAGGCATAATAACAGGAGTGCCAGAGTGGGCAGAAAAGTCTTCATAATAAGGGAATGGGTCCTCATCACCGCCAGCCACAAACGACTCTCCCCAATATTCTTTTATTTCAGAAGCAAGATAGCGGTCGTCAACAGTAACATTTCCGCCTTCTTCGCCGTCATTTCCGATAGAAACTTCTTCGCACACTTTTTCAACCATATTGAAAACGGTATTTTGATAATCTCGTTTGACTTCTACTGTATCTGGAGTTGCTTCTGTAATAGTTTCTCCTTCATACTGCAATTCTCCTTCATACTCAAGGCTACTCATAATGTTTTCCAGTTCCTCTTGACTTGATACTGCAAAGGTTGTGGTTGTGCCATTTGCGTCTGTGTAAGTAACCAAAGTTGCACCATCATAAACAGTAACGATGTCGGAAGACATTGCCTTTTCTCCGATAACATTGTTCAAAATCCAGTTTGCAATTTTTGTACGGTTGCGGGCAGAAATTCCAACATAACCCCCAAGCCTTTCAAAATTTGCCTGTGCATTTGCAAGCGCCTCGTCAATTGTGTAAGAAACTTGCACACCGTTGATTGTTTCTGTAACCGAAACCGAATAATATGTGCCGTCTTCTGGTATAGGATCTTCTGGTATTTCAACAACAACCTGTCCTGGTTCTAGGTCGATTGCATAGCGATAGATGGCATACTCCAGCGCCTTGACAAAATCGGAATAGAGGTCATAATTATATTGTCCCTCTGTTCCAACATATGTGTTGAGATAGGTGGTGGAAATATTGCCATAATGATCAATAAAATATTCCTTTGCCGAATCAAAAGAAGGATAAGAAAAACTATCCAAAACATTTATAACTTTTGTCGCACCATTCTCTGTAAATTCAACATAATTTATGGTTTTATCAGAAGTGTTGTAGTCGTTATATAATGCAGGTTTCTGATTTGCATCATCTAAATCAATTGCAAAACTCCAGTTCCAGGCATTGCCAAGGTTTGCAGAAAGAGCAACTGCAGTTTGGCTAGTTGGAGTGGAAACATTGCCTGCTTGATCTATAGTAACAGCGTTTGAAATATTATATTGCCTATCCACCTGGTATCTTATGCTGTCATAAAGATATGGCAAAGTGCTATCATCAAATTGATAGTAACCATTAACAAGAGTAATGTTCGTTGCAACACCATAAATCGCTTCAAGCCTTCGCATAATCTGCCATGAATATCTGCCATAATAGTCGTTTGGTTGTTCTTCCGTTCCGCCAGAGTTGCCGTCATAGTCATAGCTCTCCGGTCTATACAAAATTTTTGTGCCATAAATGCTGCTTTCCATATCGGCAAGTTTATCGTAATATTCTTCTTCAGAAATCTCGCCATTTTCAAATTTTGAAAACAGGTCATCAAAAAAGTCAAGCCCATCGCCAATACCCAAACATCCACCTGCAAAACAGATGGAAAGCACCATAACAAAAGCAAACATTTTGGCAAAAAATCTTTTCATAACTTTATTGTAACCTTTTTTTGCATAAAAATCAAGTTTTTTATGCAAAAAAAAAGATTGATAGGCTTTATCAATCTTTTTACGCATTTTCGTTTGCAGAACTTGCGGAATAAACATTAAATGCATTGATTGCTTCTTGATTTACAATTTCTATATCGCTTGAAATCATTGTTTCATTTTTAGTTAAATAAACAAGATATTTACCACTGGTAATAGCATTTTCAATAGTTTCATCCAATGGTGTGTTGCTTGGTTGAGCAAAAACCGCTTCAAAATTATATTTTATATTGTTATCAAAATCAACACAAGTTATTACAAAGTTATATGTAGAGCCAAATTCTGCATTTGTTCCACTACTACTATTATCAAAACTTACACAAGAAATTTTTGTGTTTTCATTTATATACCCTGCTTCAACAAGAAGTGGCATAATTAAGTTTAAATATCCTTCATATTCTGTTGATAAAGCGGTGTATGTATGAGCCGTCCCTGTAATATTTTGTGTTCCAGAAAAAGATAATCGGTTCCAGTCAACTTCTCCATTTTCTCCAATTAAACTTGAGAAAGGGATTGGATTAAAAGTAAATTTAAACGATCTTAAGCGTTCCTTATCCCCATTATAGTTATGTCTTATGCCTACAAATTCCACTGCATTAAGTTGATTATTTCCATCTGTTTGCAATCCCCATTTTAAAATTTCAACATCACCATCTTCAATTGCTGTAGCAGTAAGATCCGACCCAAAAATACTTATTATTGCTCGTTCTGTCAAGAAAGATTTTTGCAAAACTTGAGAAAGTTCATCGCCGTAAACTGTAGCCAAATCTTCCCAACTCTCAATAGTTGTTTGTGGAGTAACCACAACACCAATTTCCGCCGAGCCTTCTGGAGTAATTTCAATCACATAGACCACATTTTGTGTTTCCACAACAATTCTGCCGTCAAGGTCAACATTTTCCACTGGATTGCCTTGCAAATCAACAAGTATGCCATTTTCAACTTTTGCATTTGCATACAATGTTCCTGCAAAATCACCAGCAATAAGAGTTGTTTCGTCAATTTTGACATTAACATTTTCGCCTTCTTGAGTTCCTGTTCCGCTAGCAGAAATTGTTATTGTTCCATTTGAAATTGCAGTGTCAATGTCTCCTGCAAAGCCATCAACAGTCTGGTCAATTTTGCCTTCGACAACCAATTGCAAATATTCTTCAAAATCAGCCACATTGTTTGATATAAGTGCTGTCATGTCCGCATTTTCAATCTTGGAAATCACAACATCTTTGTTCTCTTCACCAGTTTCTCCGCCTGGATTTGCGCCAGTCTCTCCGCCTGGATTTTCACCTGGATTTTCGCCTTCATTTTGCTTTTCAACTACAACACCAATTTGCACAAAACCTCCTGGAGTAATCTCAATCACATAGACCACATTTTGTGTTTCCACAACAATTCTGCCGTCAAGGTCAACATTTTCCACTGGATTGCCTTGCAAATCAACAAGTATGCCATTTTCAACTTTTGCATTTGCATACAATGTTCCTGCAAAATCACCAGCAATAAGAGTTGTTTCGTCAATTTTGACATTAACATTTTCGCCTTCTTGAGTTCCTGTTCCGCTAGCAGAAATTGTTATTGTTCCATTTGAAATTGCAGTGTCAATGTCTCCTGCAAAGCCATCAACAGTCTGGTCAATTTTGCCTTCGACAACCAATTGCAAATATTCTTCAAAATCAGCCACATTGTTTGATATAAGTGCTGTCATGTCCGCATTTTCAATCTTGGAAATCACAACATCTTTGCTCTCTTCACCAGTCTCTCCGCCTGGATTTCCGCCAGTCTCTCCGCCAGTCTCACCTTCATTTCCGCCAGTCTCTCCGCCAGTCTCACCTTCATTTCCGCCGGTCTCACCACCGGTTTCGCCTTCATTTCCACCAGTTTCGCCACCAGTCTCACCTTCGTTTCCGCCAGTCTCTCCACCAGTTTCGCCTTCATTTCCGCCGGTCTCACCGCCTGGGTTTTCACCTGGATTTTCGCCTTCAATTTCTGTTTCGGTAAGGTCTAGGTTCACAGTGTCTTCCAAAGATGTTCCCACAACGATAATGCTTCCGTCATCAAGTTCGATTACATGTGCAACCACCATAGTTTTGCCTATGCCGTTTTGTGTGTAAGACAAAGTGTTCCCTTCCAGTGTGGCATTTGTGTATGCTTGTGCGTCAAAGTCTGCAGAAGTAAGGGTTTGAGTGCCAGCAAGTTCAACTTTTTTGCCATCGGCATTAACGGCAGTGCCGTCAACACTTACAACAAGGCTTTCTCTTGTCAAAATGGTAGAAATTTTACCTTCAAAATTTGTGTAACCTTCTTCTTCCATTTTCTGTAAAACAACATCTTCAACTACATCGTCAATTGCTTGACCATTTTCCACCAAAGCGGATGCAATTTGATTCATATCTGTAACATCTTCAATTTCAACATCTTTATCTTTAACATCAACACAAGCAACCAAAGCAGGTGCAATTGCCGTTGTTGTTACTGTTAAAGCAAGGGCAGTGCCTCTCCAGCCACCATTTTTAAGATTGCCGATTGCAAGTTTTGTTCCCACTGCAAGAATTGTAAATTTTTCTTTTAAAGCCTTGATAAGTCTTTTCATAATATCGTTGCTCATACCCTATTCTCCTTAAGTCTATATTTTAACTCAATTATATTGTATCACAACAAAAGTCAATTTTCAACCCCTTTTTCAAACTTTTTTAAGTTTTTTTTACGCACCGCCTGCAATTTTAAAGGCACCATGTAGAAAATGCAAATCAATATAACACGCCGTCCTGCCATTTTTTCGCCGACCAACGCAACCACTCTGCCATTTTTTGTCGACCAACGCAACCGACTGTTTCGCCGTCCGCCCTTTT
>CALVNU010000061.1 GCA_944349915.1 uncultured Clostridia bacterium
ATGCTTGTCATGGTGATAACATTTTCAATTGTTTGGTCTACAACAGAGATTCTATTTATTTCTGTTGAAGTTGAATAATATATCCAACCATCACGCTCAAAGAGTAAATCGTAAGTTGTGTCTGCAGAAAGCAAAGAAACGGTGTTTCCATTTAATGTTTTATAGAGCAGTCCTCCATTTGTTGAAGTGAAAACATATCCTTCCTGGGTCTTAATCACAGACGAAATTGAGTCTGCAGAATAAAATCTGTTTGATGCGTCAATGTTTGTGTCTAAAGTTGAAATATCTTTATAATAAACTTCGATATCTGCATTTTGAGCATCAACACTATAGAAAATTATATCTCCCGCTCTATCCAAGAAAGAAATCTCCATAGAAGTTGGATAAGTGTAGTCTGTTTTTTGATTTGTTGCAAAGTCTACCGCTTTGATTTCGATTTCGCCGTCTTCATTTGTGGTGCTGTAAATAACATTTTTTGCAGTTGAAGTGTTGTCGGCAATTGCATAACTTTCCACATTTTCTGCAAGCAACACTCTTCCACCAAGAGAGTCTCCAATTTTGATTGAAGAAAGTTCGTATTCTTCTTCGGAATTTTGCGCGCAAATAACATAATAATAATTTCCATCGGAGCCCTTAACAATATCAATGCTTGATGAATCGTCATATCTTGTGGTGTAAATTTCTGTCATATTGTCGCCATTAAAGGCAATTCTAAATAACGAAACCTGGCTGTAGTCATTTTCAAGTGAAGATGATTTGTGCGTGTTTGTTGATGTAAAATATAAATAAGATTGATATGCAAACATATTTTGGTTTTGATATCCAACAAAACGGTCGTTAACTTTTTCGCTATTTTGCGGACTTGAATTTTTTCTTGTAGCATCTGTAACTTCTTCGTCAAACACAAAGTCTGTTGACAAGTCTATTCTGGCAAGATATCCGCTTTGGGATGCTACTGCATAATCAAAGGAATCTGCGCTTGCATCGGTGTAGCCATTTGCATAATATAAATAGTTGCCTATTTTTGCAACCTGTCCACCAAAAAAAGTTGGCTCTTCAAAATATATAGGGTCGCCATTTTCGTCATAAACGTTGCCAACTGTGGCACAACCTGTTACAAGCAGTGCGACAGAAAAAATCATTGCGAAAATTTTTAAAAATTTCTTCTTCATTTTATTCTCCAAGTTATCAAATTTTACAATATATTTAGATAAAAGTCAATTGATTTTTCCCAAGTATACACAAAATTAAACTTCATCTATAAAAACAAGTTTTTGTTTTACCATATCGCAGGAAGTAAGATAATATTCAATTCCGTTTTTCTTGTAAAAAAGTTCTGGATTTTTTTTAGCATGCAGGTGCCCATAAATAACTTTGCTAACATTATATTTTTCAAACAACTGCGTAAATGCGGTGTCAATTTTTGAAACTGTTGTTGGCGGATAATGTATCATTGCATAAATTTTGTCCTTCTCTTGCCTTAATCGTTGCGCATTTTGCAAACTCATTTCAAGTCTTAAAATTTCTCTGTCATAAATTTTTTGATTTTCTGCCGAAAAGTTTTCATCCGGAAGAAGCCACCCCCTTGTTCCGCAAAAAATGGCATTGTCTATTTTTATTGCGTCATTTTGAAGGGCATAAAAATTTTTGGGCAAAGTTTTTCTTAAAACAGAGATAGAACTCCACCAATAATCATGATTGCCTCTAATTATAACCTTTATCCCTGGCAAATCTTCAAACAGTGCAAAATCGGCTTTGGCCTCTTCAAGTTTCATTGCCCAAGAAAAGTCGCCCGCCATCAAAACAACATCATCTTGTCCAACTTTCTGTTTCCAATCGGCAAAAACATTGTCGACATAATCTTCCCATGCCGGCCCAAAAATATCCATAGGTTTTGGATTATTAACAGATAGATGCAAATCACTTATGGCGTAAATTTTCATTGAAGAGTTTTTAAAACCTCTTGAACAAGGCGCATGTCGCACTTGCCATTATAATTTTGTTTGAAATGCTTCATAACAAAAGGTATTGTCTTATCGGGAAGAGAAGATATAACTTTTGCAATTTCTTCTTTGTCCATCATTTTTGGCAAATATGAAGAAGCAATTTCAATTTGTCTTGAAATTTCTTCCGCTTCTTTTGAGTTTCCAACTTTAAGATAGTTTTCTTTTTCTTCGGTAAGTTCTTTTATTGTTTTTTGCAAAATATTTGAAATGTCGGCGTCATCTACTTCTCCGCCTTTTTCTCTTTTTTTGATATTTTCAAGCATAATTTTGTTGAGAAGAACACTGTAAATCCCTCTTGCAACCAAATCTTTATCTTTCATCGCTTGAATGTTTGCTTGTTTTATTTTTTCGTATAACATAGTTTCTCCTTTACAGATATTATATTTGTTTTTCAAAAAAAATCAAAATAAAATGGTTAATTTTACGCCAATAATGGTAAAATTTTTCATGAATATATTTTTTGAATTTATTGCGCTTTTTATAGCATTACATTTTGAATAAACAGGTGTTTCCTGCTACGGCTTTTATGTGGATTTTATTTAAAACTTGCGATTTGCAACAGCGTGATATCTAATAATGTGATATATAACTGTGCTTATATAAGAATGCAAGTTTAAATGTTATTGCGCAACAAATTAAATTGCAATAATGTGATAAATATGACGATTTAAAAAATAAATTTTGATTATAGGCAAAATATTTTAAGTTTTTTATTGACTTTTTCCCTTTCTTTGTTTATAATCTTGTTTGTATCCATTTTGGATATCCCTCTTCTTTGGCAGCATAGCTCAGTTGGCTAGAGCGCAAGATTCATACTCTTGAGGTCACTGGTTCAAACCCAGTTGCTGCTACCACTTTTGACCGCTTTAAAAGCGGTTTTATTTTTGTCTTAAGGAGCAATACTATGATTCACTCTCTTTCTGGCGGAGAACTAAAAATCAACAAAAATTTTGACTTTGCAAAGGTGGAACTTTTGGAAGGTGATTGTTGCGGGCTTGCATTTTGGTATATTGCCAATGGAAAGTTGATAAAAGAAGGTTCTGTTGTTGTAGTTCCTTTTGGAAAAAATGAACATCTTGTAAAAGGCAAAGTTGTTAGAATTGATAGAAATATAAATGAACAAAGTGCTCCTTTTCCAATCAAAAGAATGAAGAAGATTGTAAATACTATCAAAGATTGATTTATTAACAAACCTGTTTGATTGTTAATAAAAAACACACAATTTGTCTGTTTTTTAACAAAAAATGTATGATTTTGAACATTTTAAGAAAAGAGATAATAAGAACTATATGTTGCAAAAATTTTATTGAGGAAATTATGATTATTGACGCAAAAGAAAAAGACAATATTTTAGAGACAAAACTCAAAAATATTGCCTTTCCTGTAAACACAAACGGAATTATTGACAACAACATAACCGACAAATTGTCGGCATATTGGCCAGAACTGCTCGAAACAAACACTCACAAACTTGGCTCATCTTTTTCCAAAACTATTAAAGGAAAAACATATCATGCCATTGTTTGTTATTCTTATGACGGCGAAATTTGGTCAAATCAAACAGAAACCATAAAATCTTGTTTTGACTCAATCGCAACAGATGAGCCCATTGCTTCTTTTGCTATAGGAACCGACCAAATAAGCATTTTGTCTGGTGCAAATTTTCAACAAATTGTTTATGGCATGGATTTGTCTTGCAAAAAGATTGTGCTTTATGGTAAAAATAAACATGTTGTTGATTTTTTGATTAAGGAAGAAAAATTTCGCAGTGGCTTTGACGAACAGATAAAATAACACTCTACAATTTGTTCCATTATACCTTTTTAATCACTATAAATTTTTTATTGGATATTTTTGTTGATTTTTACATTTTAATTTTTATTTAATTTGTTTTATATGTTCTAATTTAAAAATTTACTTGAATAAAAAGGCGACATGAAGCGGTGCCTCTTTTAGTCGCCTAATTAATCAAGCAATTTTTGAAGTTGCTTGCACTTTTCTTCGTCCATATCGGGAACTCCTTCAAGTCGATATGGAATATTGAGTTCTTTATATTTATGAACACCTATTGTTTTATATGGCAAAAGTTCTATTTTTTCAACATTTTTAATCTTTTTTGCAAAGTTTTTTAATTTTATAACATGTTGTTCATCATCATTAATGTCTGGCACAATAACTTGCCTTAGCCAAAGTTTGTTGTTGTTTTTTTGCACAGCATGCAAAAATTGATAAAAATATTTATTATCAAGTCCAACAAGGTCTTTATATTCTTGCTCATCCACAGCCTTGATATCTAAAATAACAAGGTCGGTATATCGCAAAATTTCGTCATAATCACCAAAGCCGACACCCGCTGTATCCAAAGCTGTGTGAATACCTTTTTCTTTGCATAATTTTAAACATTCAAGCAAAAACTCCGGCTGTAAAAGAGGCTCTCCGCCCGAAAAAGTTACTCCGCCGTCAACGCCGTAATAATTTTTATATCTCTCTATTTTTTTTACCAAATCTTTGGCTTCAATTTCCTCACTTTTGCCATCAACTAGCCATGTTTCTGGATTATGGCAATACTTGCATCTCAATTTGCAACCTTGAAAAAATGTAACAAACCGTATACCCGGTCCGTCAACCAAACCCATAGTTTCTATAGAGTTTATTCTTCCTTTCATATAAGCCTCTGCTCTTTTGAAACAACTTTGATAAACATATCCGCCTTTTTTAATTTGTTTTGATTAACGCTATTTAAAATGCCAACAGTGAAAATATTGTTTTCTTTGGCTTTTGAGATAACATCTTGGCTGTCTTCAAACACAATAGTGTTATCTTTGCTGTGGTTAATGAATTTTTCAAGGTTGTCGTAAAAATAATTTTTTGTAAGTCCTAGATAAGTCATGCTAAAAAACTTTTTGAAAATTTTATCCAAATTATGTTGTTTTACAAGACTTTCCAAGTTTTTATATTCTTGATTTGAAACTATAAAATAGGTTGCGTTTGGAAAATTTTTTGTTATTTCCTTAAAATATGGCAAAATATCCAGTTTGCTTGTCAATTCTAAAGAAATTTCGTTCTTTTTATTTACCATTTTTTCAACATCAATTTCTGGTCTTTTTTTCTTAAGTTCTTCAAAAGTATATTTAACCGTTGTGCCTATAAATGGAATAAGTTCTTCAATTGCAAGAGTTTTCCCTGCATAAAATGAATAGGCCTGTTATGCTGCTTTTAAATGAACGGGCTCGGAATCTATAAGCGTTCCGTCAAAATCAAATATAAAAACATTTCTGTTGCGATTGTATTGTTTTTTTAGTTCTGTAATAAATTTTTCCATTATTTTCCTTGTTGATTTATAGTTTTATTTTTTATTGATAATAAAGCCGAGCAAGCAACAGTATAAAACAAAACTTACACAAAACGACTATTGTCTCACCAATAGTTTGGCAAAACGGTAACGTTTTGAATGATTTAAAAAGATTATTATATAATGACTTTTATTATCTTATTTTTTCATGGAAAGTTCTTGCAATAACTTCTTCTTGGTGAGCCCTTGAAAGTTTGTTGAAATTGACGGCATATCCCGACACTCTAATTGTAAGTGTTGGATATTTGTCCGG
>CALVNU010000062.1 GCA_944349915.1 uncultured Clostridia bacterium
TTTACTCAATCTATAATTTGTTATTTAAGGCTTGCAAAAGACAACCTAAAAGATATCAAAAGCAAAATTGCTTTTGACGAGCGCGATAGATTTTTACAACAACATTCTCATTTTAAAATTGACTTAACAAAAAAAGACAAGCGGGTGGCTTGCGGAAAAATTATAAAAATATTAGGAGAAAATTTATGAAAATTGCAGAAAAAACTTTAAATTGTGTTAAATCTATAACAGCACAGGCTATCACAGAGGCAAAAAGTGGGCACCTAGGGGCAAGCCTTGGTATGAGCGCTTTTATGCTTGCCTTGTTTAAAAATCATTACAATTTTGATGTTTCTGACACCGATTTTATGGGGAGAGATAGGCTGGTACTGTCGGCTGGCCATGCTTGTCCTGTATATTACACACTTTTAAATCTCTTTGGCTTCGATGTTTCTTTGCAAGACATAAAAGAGATGCGCAAACTTGGCTCTAAAACACCAGGTCATCCAGAGCATAAGGTTACTGACGGCATAGAAACCACAACTGGACCACTCGGTCAAGGCGTTGCAAATGCTGTTGGTATGGCAATTGCTGAGGCTCACCTTGCTGAAAGATTCAATGCTATTGGGTTTCCTATAATCAACAACTATACCTATTGCGTGGTTGGCGATGGCGACCTTATGGAAGGGGTTGCAATGGAAGCAGTTTCGCTTGCGGGAAATCTTAATCTTAACAAACTTATTATGCTTTATGATTCAAACGATGTAAGCATGGAAGGCAACATAAATTTGTCTAATCGCGAAAATATTGCAAAAAAATTTAAAGCAATGGGCTGGAATGTGATAAAAGTTAAAAACGGCAACAGTTTTTCTGCATCTTCTCATGCTATTGCCAAAGCCAAAAAGTCTGATAAACCTTGTCTTATTATCTTTAAAACCACAATAGGCATTGGAACAGACAAGGAAGGCACTTCGGCAGTTCATGCTGGCGTGCTTAATGAACAAGAACTAAAAGCGTTTAACAAAAAACTTGGTGTAAGCGAGAATTTTTTTGTTCCAAACGATGTTCGTGATTGGTGTATGGCAAGTGCAAGAAAAGGCAAACTTGAGCATGAAAAATGGAACCAACAACTTGCCATTTATGCAAACTCTAACCCTGAACTTTACAGACAATTTACCAACTATTTTGACCGCAAAAAGATTGATTTTGAAAGAATGGAGCGCTCTGCATATAAATATGAGGGCATGAGCGGACGCGATTTGAATAAGGAAATTTTAAATGAAATTGCAGAAAAATATCTTCAAATGATTGGTGGAAGCGCCGATGTTGTTTCATCCACCAGAGCGGTTATTGAAAATGGTGGCTATTTCTCTTCCGTCAACAGAAGGGGTAGAAATATTCATTTTGGCGTTCGTGAACATGCGATGGCTGGCATTTGCAATGGTATTGCTTTATATGAAGATTATATTCCTTTCTGCTCTACCTTGCTTGCTTTTTCAAACTATATGCTTCCAAGCATAAGATTAAGCGCAATGATGAAACTTAATGTAATATACATTTTTACCCATGACAGCATTATGATTGGACAAGATGGTCCAACTCATCAACCGATAGAACAAATTGCCCAGTTGCGAGCAGTTGAAGATTTGATTGTCTTTAGACCTTGTGATGCAAGTGAATTGTTGGCTTGTTATCAATATGCTTTGACAAATGTTGGGCCTGTTGCCATTATTTTGGCAAAAAATCACATGGAAAATGTTGAGGGTAAACTTAAAGGCGCAATGTCTGGCGGATACATTCTAAAATCTAGCAAAAAAGAACCTAAGGTTACAATTATTGCATCTGGAACAGAAGTCGGTCTTGCTTTAAAAGTACAGCAAGAACTTGAAAAGAAAGTGCCTGTTGCAGTTGTATCTATGCCATGCACACAACTTTTTGACAAACAATCTCCAAATTACAAAGCCAAAGTTTTGGGGGGAGAGTTAAAAGTTGCAATTGAAGCGTCAAATGACTGTGTTTGGCAAAAATATATTGGAGAAAAAGGGCTGTTTGTTGGCGTTAATGGCTATCAAGGCAGTGGAGATGGTGAAAGCATATACAAAAAAGCGGGATTTGATGCTAAAGTTATTGCACGCAATATTTTAAGAAAACTTGGAAAATAATTCTTTGTAAACCAAAACGCTAAATTTCGCAAAAATTTGACAAAAATTAACAAAAATATAAAATCACCTCATATATGTTATATATTAAAATATATATAGAGGTGTTTTTTATGTCATCATTTTTAGTCAAAAAAAGTTTGGTTCTTTCTGACCCTGAAAGAACATCAAAAAAAGCAGTTTTATCAATTGAAGGCAATGGTGCAGATGTGGTTGGAAGGGTTCGTCTGTACAACTTTTCTGCTTTGCCACAAGGCATTTTAACTTTGGGAATTTATTCTAATGGCAAGGTATATAAAGCGGGTTTAACGCACAAAGAAGGTGGACTTTACACTTTTTTGTCAAATGCAGAACCTTTTTCTAATGATTTTTCTTGTGCCGTTATCAATGTTTATAATGGCGATGCCAAACCTATTTTGTTTGGCTCTATTCAAGGCAAAAGTGAGGGGCTAGATGAAGTGGTAAATGCTGTTAAAAAGGCAGAAAACATGGGGCAAGTTGAGGAAATTTTGGATGAATATGGCGTTGATTATAACGATGAAGAAAAGGCAGAGATAGAAAAAGCCATTGACCAAGAATTCTGCGCAAAATGTGAAAACTGCAAATATAAACAATATTTTTATTCTGTAGATTTTGCCACCAAAAGCAGTGCAGGGGAAAGAAAAGAACAATTGTTAAAAAAACAAGACGATGAGCAAAATCAAAATGACTGTCAAACATTTTATCAAGAACTTAAACCTCAAATTGACAAACTGTTTGCAGAAAATAAAAAAGAAAGTTATCTTGAAAGCATTTTTCCAGATTCAAAATGGGTAAAGGTTAGTCTTGATGGTGATGATTATTATGTTTTTGGCTTGATTATGGAAGAAGGGCGAGTAAAATATATCTGTTATGGTGTTCCTGGCGTCTATCAAAAAAATCCACCGCGTGAGCTTTCTGGAAATCCATGTTGGCTTGCCTTGGATAGTGAAAACAAAGAAGGGTTTGGATATTGGTTGACCTATCAAGACGCGGAAAATGGAGAAAGCATCAAAATGGTGGTTGAGTAATGGCTAAATTTTAGCCATTTTTTGTTTTAAAATTGTCTTGTTTAACATAAAAATATATTGATAATTTTCTACAAATTGAGGTTTTAATGATTATTGTTGCTTGGATACTGCTTGCTATTATGATAATCTTGCTGGTAGGGCTTGCTGTTTATGTTGTGGTATGCGCTTCCATTTATCATTCAATTTTTGCAAGAAATGGAAAAGTCAAAAAAGTTATAGAAAAAAAGAAAAATAGTCAAGAAGAGATAGATTTTTGGTCTAAAAATAACTTTGCAGATGTTTGCATTACTTCTTTTGATGGACTTAAACTTAAAGGCAAATTTTTAGACAATGGTTCAAATTGCGTTGCCTTTTTGGTGCATGGATATGGTGGCAACTATGTTGACATGGCAAAATATGCCGAAATTTTTCTAAAGCGTGGTCTTGATATTTTGGTGGTTGATAACAGAGCGCATGGAACAAGTGAAGGTGATAGTGTTGGCATGGGGTGGATTGATAGATTGGATGTTTTGTCTTGGTGCGAATTTTTATCAAATCTAAAATCTTGCTATAAGGTTTTGCTGTTTGGGCAATCTATGGGCGCAAGTGCTGTTTGTATGGCTAGTGGTGAAGACCTAGGTTGTCAAGTGGTTGGCATTATTGAAGATTGTGGTTTTGACAACACTTATAGCGAAGTTTGCTATATTTATCAAAAGGGCAGGTTGCACACAAAATTTTTGCTAAATATGTTTACAAATTATGCCAATCGCAAAAACGGATATGATATGAAAAAAGCAGACGCAATCAAACAACTCAAGAAAAACAATTTGCCAGTGCTTGTTATTCATGGCAGTGCAGATGATTTTGTGCCTACAGAAATGGGCTATAAAATTTATAACAGCCTAAACGAAACAAGAGCGTCAATTTATATAGCACTTGACGCAAAACATACACAAAGTTTTGATGTTGATAAAAAGAGATATACAAAAGAGATAAACAAATTTTTAGATAAATGGAATATTTGTTAAAACTTGCTATTTTTTGATTAAAATTCAAAATATTTTTATTTTTTTATTAGAATTTATTATTTTATTTATTAGTTTTTTATGGAAATTTATATTTTTATTATTTTTAATTGAAATTTATTTTTTATTAATTTTTTGATTAAGTTTATAGTTTTTATATTTTGATACCGTCTAAATCTTTTACTATTTTTTATCTATATTTGTTTTCTGTTGTAAAATTTCAAATTCTTCTTTTGCTTGCTGTTGCTGTTTATCAAGCAAATCTTGTTTGCCATTGTCAATGGTTAAAGTAAACCTTCTTTCATTCAACAAAAATTGTTTGTATAAACTTTCATCCATTTTGCTTTGAAGATTGAGGGTATTATTTTCTGGATTATATGTGTAAAGTGGCCAAAATCCACAATCAACAGCCTGTCTTTCTTCTTCTAATGAACGAGAAAGGTCAAATCCTTGATTGACGCATGGGGAGTAGGCAATCACAAGGCTAGGGCCTTTATATTCCTGTGCGCTTTTTAAAGCCTTTATTGTTTGCGTCATGTCTTTTCCAAACGCAACCTGTGCAACAAACACATTTTTGTAGTTAAGGGCAATAAGTCCAAGATTTTTCTTTGCTTGCACCTTGCCATTTTCGCTAAATTTTATGCTAGCACCAGTTGGCGTGGCTTTGCTTGTTTGCCCGCCAGTGTTGGAATAAGATTGATTGTCTAAAACCAAAATATTTACATCTTGTCCACTTGCTAGAACATGGTCAAGCCCGCCATAGCCAATATCGTATGCCCAGCCGTCTCCGCCAATAATCCAAACCTTTTTGTTTAGTCCGTTATATTTTAGCGCAAGGCTCATGCCTAGACCAAACTCTGCATTATCTTCAAACAAACTGTTTGCCCAAGTTATGCCATTTCCGTTCTCATCGATTCCGTAAGGGCAGGAGCCGAAAGTTCCGCCATAAATTGAAGAACAGCCTGTGGCATTTGCAATCATCATATTTGTGCCATTTATCATGGTTAAAATTTTGATGTATGCAGTTTGTCCACAACCCGCGCAAGCGCCAGAATATTTAAAGTAAGACGGCAAAAATTGAAGACCCTTTGCCATGTCCGTTGAGAATTTGTTTTGTGAGGCCTGTGGCAATTTTGAATATTTTTGATATTTTATTTTGTATTCTTCAAGCAAACTGTAGGCAGAAACAAGTTCCAACGTTTTTTTAAGTGCAGGGCAGGTTCTGGTGCAAACACCACAGCCGGTGCAGTCTTCTGGCGAGAGCAAAATTCTAAAAAGTTTATCTTCAAAACCAAGGGCGTTTGAAAAATCTTGTCTGTCATTTTCATCTACAAACTGTTTGTCAA
>CALVNU010000063.1 GCA_944349915.1 uncultured Clostridia bacterium
ATGCATATGGGAAAAATTATTGCTTTTGCAAACCAAAAAGGTGGAGTTGGAAAAACCACAACTTGCATAAACCTTTCTGCCTACATTTGCGCAATGGGCAAAAAATGCTTGGTTGTAGACCTCGACCCTCAAGGCAATGCCACAAGTGGACTTGGAATAGACAAAGACAGCGACATGAAAACAGTCTATGATTTGATTTCTGGAGACTGCACAGTTGATGAAGTTGTTAAGCACACTCAAGTAAAAAATTTAGATGTTATGCCATCAACAGTTGATTTGGCGGGAGCAGAAATTGAAATGGTTCAAATGCCTCAACGCGAAAAAATCATGAAACAAATCTTGGAGCCTTTAAAGGATAGTTATGATTTCATAATGATTGACTGTCCTCCATCTTTAGGTCTAATCACTGTCAACGCTTTAACTGCTTGCGACTCGGTTATCATTCCAATGCAGTGTGAATTTTATCCTCTTATGGGTATCACTCAACTTATGAACACAATTAGGCTAATCAAATATCATCTAAACCCATCTATTGACATAGAGGGCGTTGTTATGACAATGAAAGATAAACGCTCAAATCTTACAACACAGGTAAGTGATGAAATTATCAAATTCTTTGGCAAAAAGGTCTTCTTTACATATATACCTAGAAATATAAGGCTCGCAGAAGCCCCAAGTCATGGCGAACCTATTATGATTTATGAGCCAAACAGCAAGGGCGCCGAAGCATATCTTTCGCTCGCCGAAGAGTTTTTGGATAGAAACAAGATAAAATACACACCTATAAAAGATTCGGAAATAAAATTAAAAGGAGATAAAAAATAATGGATAAGAAAAAAGGATTAGGCAGAGGGCTTGAATCATTGTTTGCTTTCTATGACAATGAACAAGTTGAAGAAATTGCAACAAAGAAAACCCCAATTGTAGAAAGCGGTAGCATAAACGAACTTGAAATCAATGATATCGTACCAAATCCAAACCAACCTAGAAAACACTTTGACCAAGATGCTTTGCAAGAACTTGCCGATTCTATCAAAGTGCATGGTGTTATACAACCATTGGTTGTAAATAAACTTGAAAATGGAAAATATATGATTATTGCAGGTGAGCGTCGCTGGAGGGCCTCAAAACTTGCAGGATTGGACAAAGTTCCCGTTGTAATCAAAAACTATAGCGATAAACAAGTTAAAGAGATTTCTATTATAGAAAACCTGCAAAGAGAAGACTTAAACCCAATAGAAGCCGCCCGCGCTATCAAACAATTAATGGAAGAATACAGTTTAACACAAGAGGTTGTAGCCGAAAGAATTGGAAAAAGTCGTTCCAACATAGCAAATACTTTAAGACTTCTATCCTTATATCCAGATGTTGTAAAAATGGTGGAAGATGGCAGACTTTCAAGCGGACATGCAAAAACATTAGTATCAATAACAGATACAACAGCACAAATAAAGTTAGCGCGTCAAGCTTGCGATGGAAAAATGTCCGTTAGAGACTTGGAAAAAGCAGTAAGAAATTATTTAAACCCAAACAAACCAAAAGCAACAAAAGTTGTCGAGCAGTCGATAGAACTTAAAGAATTGCTAGCCGATATGCAAAGAGTATTCTCCACCAAAGTTTCTGCTATAGGAAATGACAATAAAGGCAGAATTTACATTGACTATTATTCAAGAGATGATTTAGACAGAATTTCCGATTTGATGGAACTGTTAAAGAAAAAAGAAATAACTTTAGGTGATTTAAGAAACTACAATAAAAGACACCCTCAATAACAATCAAAAAGAACGAAATATCGTTCTTTTTTTTAAGCACCTAGCGAGATTTAACGAATTTTTCTTCTCAATCCCTTTATATTTTAGTCTTTAATTACCGTTTATTGTCAAGTAAAACAAATTCGAAACAAAACCATTTTCTCGATTTCCCAATATTATCACTTAGCAAAGCAATAAAAAATTTACAAAGTTGAATGTACCCAGAGATAATACATAAAAAGGAGTTTATAAATAAAAACTCCTTTTTATATGAGCAACATTTTTATCTTCCAATCACAGGCATTATAAATACACGACAATAAAACATCACCCTTTCTTTATCCACCACAAAAAAAATGTTTCACGTGAAACATTTTTATCTTCAACCACACAAAATCTATTAACAATTCTACAAAATATTTATTGCACCTGCATATTTTATGCTAATAAAACAAATAAAATCAATTCATATTCTTAAAGAATGATTTGTAAAACAAACTTTTAATATCTGCTTTTGTAATTTAATAAAACAGCCATCTTCTCGCTCTCTATATAAACTTTTGTCTTTAAAATTATACTTGTTTAGAATATAACATAAAATTGTGAGCATTTTAAAGATAGAGGATGTTTTATCTTTCGTTTTTACAAACACTTGCCGGAATTTAAATTAAAAAATGTTTCACGTGGAACATTTTTAATTAAAATTTATTTTGCGCTTTTGTTATTTTGATGTTTTATATTTAGAAATGGCTGTATTTTTATTTTACAAATTCCTTTCATATTATTTTTTATAACCCTATTTGGTTTTAAAAGTTATTTGCAATTTTGTATATGTTTATCAATAAAGACTTTATCTTTCTTATGGTTAAATTATTTTTTATTAACACATACAAAAAACTATATGCCTAAAGTTTTTATAAAAATTAACTCTTTTAATAGGCTATGTTGTCATATAGCAGACTTGTGTTAATTTTATTAATGCCTATTTTATAATCCGCTATCTTATATTAAAAAAACAAAGATTTATGCAACCAACAAAGTTTGATGATTAAAAATTGTTATAATAAAATTTATAGCACCGGCATACAAATTTAATAAATATAATCAAATATTTGTTTGCGCTTAAACTTTATTTGTTAAAATCCAACAATTTTACAAAACTTAAAAGTTAATTTTAGTGAGCACGCCTTCTTTCGAGAATAAGATTAATAATATCGTTCCTAATTAAAAGATTAAGTTAATCAAACAAAAAATGAATTGATATCTGGTGCAAAATAAAAATCTGTTCGAGGCTTGCATCTTTTTCTAATTTTACAATTTATGCTAGTAAAAAAATGTTTTTATGATGTGATATATAGATTTTATTTATATTCGTCATTTTCTCCTTGCTAATAGCATCTATAAATTTTTGTATTAACCTTATAATTTTTTAAATACTCCAAATGCTTAAAACATTAAAAACTTTTATCTTAAACCTCTTAGGCTGTTTTATTAAAAGAGTTATATTTAATCTTAACAAACCCACTTTTGTTTTTATTACGCAACTAATCTATAAATATTTAGTTTTTATATTTTAATCGCATGTTGTTTTTTTTAAATAGTTATCATTTTATGATAAAAGGGCGCATCTGTGTTACATTTTGCATTGCGCTATACATTTTTATTCTCTTTCAAAACTTTTTTATAAAATCTTAATATTTTAAGCACAAAAAAAGATATTTACTGTTCCAATAAATATCTTTTATATATCAAATTATATTTGGCATTTTAATTTTTTAAAAATAATATTAACTTTTTTCAAAATTAAAATTCTTCTGTAAACAATTCGAAATATGCTTGTGGATGATTACATACTGGGCAAACTTTTGGTGCTTCTTTGCCAACATAAATATGTCCACAGTTTCTGCATATCCAAACTTTTTCTTCTGTCTTTTTGAAAACAGTGTCTTTTTTAATATTTTCCAAAAGCTTGTTGTATCTTTCTTCATGTCTTTTCTCAATGGCAGCAACCCCTTCGAACTTCTTCGCAAGTTCTTCAAAGCCTTCTTCTCGCGCTTCTTTTGCCATGCGCTTATACATTTCTGTCCATTCTCCGTTTTCGCCCTTTGCAGCATCAATCAAATTTTCTACTGTAGTTGGAACAGAGCCTCCATGCAATTCTTTAAACCACATTTTTGCATGTTCTTTTTCATTGTTTGCGGTTTCTTCAAAAACTGCAGCAATTTGTTCATATCCTTCTTTTTTTGCTACTGAAGCATAATATGTATATTTATTTCTTGCTTGACTTTCGCCAGCAAAAGCTTCCATTAAATTTTTTTCTGTTTTAGTTCCTTTAAGTTCTTTCATTTTTTACCTCCGAAAGTATTATATCACAAAATTGCATTATTAGCAAATGAATAAATATATATTATTCATACAATTTACCTATAATCTCTTCAATATTTAAAGATATTTAATAAATTCAATCTTTTCTATTTTTCTTTTATTTTAAATTTTTTGTATATTTATCATTTAGTTTTACCTCTTTTACTTTTCCTTTTTATGATTAACTTTCTTTTAAAGTTTAATAAAAATTGTTGTTTTACAATTAATATTTACTTGCAAAAATTTATGCAGATATTAAAGTTTTTTAAAGATACATTTATTTTATAAAATTTTTATTTATCTTGGATTTTATTTTTACAAATCCTAATCGTTAACCATCTAAAGATAAACAATTTTTGTATTATGTTATAGTTATTAAAAAATATTTATTATAAACTGTAAAAATTATGTATAAACCCATTATTTTTGTCGAAAATCTGTTGTTCTTGTTGAATTTATGACCATTGATAATTTTAAAATAATTTTAATATTTGCAAATTTTTGCATGTGTATCAACATTATTCGACACAAATCATTGTTTTTAGTCAAAAAACTGCTAACAGAAAATTTTTATTTGTAGTAAAATTGTTGTGTAACTTAAAGGAGGTAATATTATGAAATCTGATTTATTAAAAGCCCTGGCTTTGCGTGCTAAAAATAGGCTCATCAACAGAAATAACAAGGAGATAAACAGAACTGCTTCTGTAAAAATTATCAATGATAATGACGAACAATTCTATCAAAAAGTCAAAGAAGTTTTGTCTAACGATGACTATACGCTAAGTCCTATGAAATTTCTAATGGATGAAAATAGATTGATGAAATTAGATTCCGCTGGAAAAGAAAGATATCTTTTGGAAACCATTGATAAATACAACAAAATTAAAACAAAGATTGAAAAAGAAAATAAAATATGTTAAAACGATATATTAATTATAAAATTATAACCATATAACAATAATTTGACCTATAATTTGTTTTTTATTGCTATTATGGCAATATTATCTATTAATAATTAAAAAGATAGTTGGTAAATATTCAACAATAAGTTTATCTTAACATTTTCCCTCTTTTCGCTTGCCGTTCTTTATTTGAAAAAATTCAAATTAAACAGGGGTAGATAGAAATTTAAACTATATCATTTATTTGCAATATGATAGAAAAATGAGAGTGCATAAAACTTAATAGTCTTTTATCAAAAATCTTTAAGAAAAAACATTTTGTAGGGATTATTAATTGAACATTTGATTTAAAAAAATTCACCTTTAGTCACTAACTTTTGAAACTAGCGGAATAAAAACAAAGAGAACACCAACAACAAGGTGTTTTCTTTTTTCTTCAATCTCTCTTAACCAGCAAAAAAACGAA
>CALVNU010000064.1 GCA_944349915.1 uncultured Clostridia bacterium
TTCAGAACCCTCTTTCTTTATGTCTTCAAGAAGAGTGTTTTGGTTTTTAAGTTCTTTTAATAAGTTTTTAAGGTCTTCATTTGCTATTCCTTGTGTTATGTTGATTAAGTTTTGAATAAGCGTATTGTTTTGTTGAATTAAAGTTATTATTGAAGGGTCTTTTGTGCCTAGTTTATCCTTTATTTCGTTAAGGTTTGTTTGTATATCATCAAGTGCTTGTTCGATTTTTGTTAAATCTACAATGCCAGTGCCGTATTTTGTTAAATAGTTTTTAATCTCTGTTAAAGTAGTTTTTTGTGAGTTAACAACAATGGATGTGTTTTCTACAATTTGATAAAGACTTTGTAAATTGGCTAATATTGTTGCTTCAAAGTTTGATATTATTGTTGTTACATCGGTTTTTAAATTGAAAGAAAGTTGTTGGAAAAGGTTGGTTATAAATATTTTAATGTCTTCCGGGAGTCCAGGGCCAGAGCCGTGTTCGTCTTTTATTTTCGTACTAGAATTTTTAATATTAAAGTTGTAGTTAGAAATGTTAACTGCTTCAGCATCGGTCATATTGTTTTTGTTTGGATCTATGTTAACATCATTTTTCTCAAAGTCATCCTTTAATTTAGCAACTTCTGCCTCGTTTCCAATTTCAAGTTGAATGCTTGCTTGTTTTTTTGTGGAAGGTGTTGCAATCAAACAATAAGTGGTTTTGCCATTGTCAGTTTTTTCCAAAATAGAGAAAGGGGGATTTGCTAATTTTTTCAATGCTCCATCATGATATAAATAATAGTTGTTCTGTTTAGTTTTAACTATGCAATAAGGCTTATTTGCATCGTCAAGAGTAAAAGATATAAGAGTGTAGTCACCAAGAGTTTGTTTGGTTATAGGTTGGTTTGCTTTATTAGGTGTAGTAAGAGAGAAGTATTCTCCCCACAAAAATTGCGGGATTTTGTTTCTCTTAACACTGTTTTTATCAAAATTTTTATTGTTTTTTAGCATTTCCTCAAAAAAGGTGGTTGTCAAATCAAAGTTGAAAGCAATGTTTTCGTTTGAAGACATAGTGCCCTTTAGGTTATTTTGTTGTTCTTTAGAAAGGTCTGCTATATTTAAACTATATAACTTGCCGTCATAGGAAATTTCAAAAGAACTTGAATTGATTTTGCAACCGATTTTTTTTCCGCCATTTCCGCAAGTTAAATTTAAAACAATTTCTTCTATGTTGGTTGAAAATGAAAGTGGATCGGCAATTTTAAGGTCTTTGCTTTTGAGTGCCTCTATAACTTCATTTGGAAAAGCTTTGTCAGGACTTTTTGATTTTAACATATCATTCAAGGCGCTTATCTTGTCAATATTAAAAGAAACAGACCAGCCAGAGTTGATGTCACCACCGCTGTTTATATACAATATTTCATTATCATTGCCCCCAAGTCTTGCAGTCAATAAAGGTTGTGTTTTAGGGGCTTTGCTTTTGGACGATTGCTTTTTGCTTTTTTGCATTTTGATTTTTTGGTCATATTTTTCCCCATTTTTTGTAACAGTGCTGGTGATATTTATGTTGTTCATAATCCCTCCGACAATAAAACTAAACATATATATTTTAAGTATAATATATAATTAATTTTAAGTCAAGGCAAATGGCGCTATTATTTTGCTTAAATTTGACATAAAATGCTTTTTTAGTTAGATTTTACCTTTGAATTTTGTATTTATCTGGATATTGTTTTTCAAATATAAAATTATTGTCGAAAAGAGTACATACTTTATTCAAAAAACAATAAAATCTTCTTTTATATTGCATTTTTTCTTGTAAATTTTTCATTTTTTTGCTACAATAGTTTTAAATTGTGAGGAAATGATAAAATGGGATTTTTTGGAAGCGACAAAGCACAAATAAAAAAATTAAAAAAAATTGCAGACAAGGTTGTTGCGCTTGAAGATAAATATAAATCTTATTCCAACGAGCAACTCCGTGCTTGCACAGATGAATTTAAAAATAGATATAAATCGGGCGCAAGTTTAAACGACCTTTTGCCCGAGGCTTTTGCTGTGGTAAGAGAAGCAAGTGCAAGAGTTTTGAATATGCGCCACTTTTATGTTCAAATTTTAGGGGGAATTGCTTTGCACCAAGGCAGAATTGCAGAAATGGCAACAGGTGAAGGTAAAACTTTGGTGGCAACTCTTCCTGCATATCTTAATGCTCTTTCTGGTAAAGGCGTGCATATTGTAACTGTCAACGAATATCTTGCAAAGCGTGATGCCGAGTGGATGGGCAAGGTTTATAAATTTTTGGGTCTAACTGTTGGCGTAACATTAAATGAGCAAAACCCAGAGCAAAAAAAGGTTGCCTATGCTTCCGATATCACTTACTGCACAAACAACGAACTTGGCTTTGATTATTTGCGCGACAACATGGTTACAAATGCATCGGGGCGGGTACAGCGCGGACTCAACTTTGCAATTGTGGACGAAGTGGACTCTATTTTGATTGATGAAGCAAGAACGCCTCTTATTATAAGTGGAGCAGGAGGCAAGTCTAGTGAAGGGTATTATACAGCGCAAAAGTTTGTGAAAACCTTAAAAAAAGATGAAGATGTTGAGATAGACATAAAAACAAAACAAATTAATCTTACAGAAAGCGGAATAACAAAAGCGGAAAGATTTTATAAAGTTGACAGCCTGTCGGACATAGAAAATCTTGAAACCAACCACTATATCAACAATGCGTTGAAAGCAAATTTTATTATGCATCGCGATGAAAACTATATTGTAAAAGATGGACAAGTTATTATTGTCGATGAATTTACCGGCCGTCTTTCACCAGGAAGACGCTTTAGCAGTGGGCTTCATCAAGCAATTGAAGCAAAAGAAGGGGTGGAAGTTAAAGACGAAAATCAAACGCTTGCAACAATCACTTTCCAAAATTTCTTTAGGCTTTACACCAAATTGTCTGGTATGACAGGAACTGCAAAAACCGAAGAGGGGGAATTTAGAACAATTTACAATCTTGATGTTGTAACAATTCCTTCAAATCTTCCGAAAAGAAGAATTGACGAACCAGATATTGTTTATGTTACAGAAAAAGGCAAAATTAGCGCAATTATTGAAGAGATAAAAGGTTGTTCCGAAAAGGGCAGACCAGTGCTTGTTGGCACTATAAACATTGACAAAAGTGAGCTTATTTCTAAAGCACTTAAGGCTCATAAAATTAAACATCAAGTTTTAAACGCCAAAAACCATGAAAAAGAAAGTGAAATTGTGGCACAGGCTGGCAGAAAAGGTGCTGTTACAATTGCAACAAACATGGCTGGTCGTGGTACAGATATTTTGTTGGGTGGAAATCCAGAGTTTATGGCAACCAAAAAGATGAAAGAAAAAGGCTTTAGCGATGAAGAAATTTCTTATGCAACCGCCTTTAACACCATAAATGATGACAAACTCAACAATGCTAGAGCGGTTTATCAAAAGTTTTATGCAGAGTTTAAGGAAATAACCGATAAAGAAAAAGAAGAAGTTAAAGCACTTGGTGGACTGCATATTGTGGGCACAGAACGACATGAATCACGCCGAATTGACAACCAGTTGCGTGGCCGTGCTGGAAGACAGGGCGACCCAGGTTCAAGTGTGTTTTTCCTTTCACTTGAAGACGACCTTATTAGGCGTTTTGGCGGTGAACGAATGCAGAGAATTGCAAATATGTTTAGACTTGACGATTCAACGCCAATTCAATTGAAAATTTTGTCAAAGCAAATAGAAAATGCTCAAAAACGAATAGAACTACAAAATTTTGCACAAAGAAAGTCTGTGCTTAAGTTTGACGATGTTATGAACAAACAGCGTGAAATTATTTATAAAGAACGAAATATGGTTATTGACGGCGAACCTGTGCATGAGCAAATTTTCAATATGATACCAGATGTTGTTGCAAAGGCGGTTAACAACTGTGTTGACGATAACAAACCTTTCTATGAATGGGATTTGGACAAGATTAATAGCGAACTTGAAAAAGGGCTTTTGCCAAAAGACAGCAAAATGGTTGACTCCGATTTTGTTGAAGGGTGTGATCAAGAGGAATTTACAGATAAAGTTGTAAAGATTGTTGAAGAGCGCTATAATGCACAGCAAGAACATGTCAAAGAAATGGGGTACGATTTTGCAACAGTTGAAAGATTTGTTCTTCTTCGAATGGTTGACTTCAATTGGATGGGGCATATAGAAGATATGCAAATCATGAAAGATGAAATTCTTTCTCGTCAATTTGGTCAACAAGACCCGGTTTTAGCGTATAAGAAAGATGGATTTGACCTTTTTGACAAGATGGTTGACAGAATTCGAGAAAATACAGTCAAAGTTTTGATTAACACAAAGATAGAGGCTCGCCAACCAGAACAACCACAAACACCACAATATCAAGTTTATGTTACAGGAAAAGAATTGACGCCAGAAGAAAAGGCTCAAAAAGCAAAACAGGCAAAAGAAAAAATGACAGTTCAAAAGACTGTCAAAAATGATAAACCAAAATTAAGCAGAAATGATTTGTGCTATTGTGGAAGTGGCAAAAAATACAAAAATTGTTGTTGGGATAAAGACCATAGATGATTTTTGAATAGTTGTCTAATGAAAACTATAGCATGAAATGTTATAAAATCATAATTTATTTGTAAAATTATGTAAACCTAATAAATTTGGTTATTACTTTTAAATCATGTGTTTATTTAACAACTTTAATTTGCATTTTTATATTTTACAAACTACAAAACAAAAATCAATTTTCTTGATGAAAGGGTGCTGTAGATGTTTGGAAGTAAGAAATCAATTTTCTTGATGAAAGGGTGCTGTAGATGTTTGGAAGTAAGAAATCAATTTTCTTGATGAAAAGATTTTGATATTGTTTACAAAAAAAACTGGGCAAGATTTGTCCAGTTTTTTATAAACACAATATTCTTTATATTTGATTTATTACTTAAGTTTAACAGTTGCGCCAGCTTCTTTAAGTTTTGCTTCAATTTCTTTTGCTTCGTTTGTTGGAACTGCTTCTTTGATAACTTTTGGAGCACTTTCAACAAGCGCTTTAGCTTCACCAAGACCAAGTCCAGTGATTTCTCTTACAACTTTGATAACGGCGATTTTGTTAGCACCGATTTCAGAGAGTTCAACATCAAACTCGGATTTTTCTTCAGCAGCAGGAGCAGCAGCACCAGCAGCAGGAGCAGCGGCTACAGCAACAGGAGCAGCAGCGCTAACACCAAAAGTTTCTTCAAGTTCTTTTACAAGTTCGCTAACTTCAAGAACTGTCATAGATTTGATTTCTTCAACTAATTTTTTAATATCAGCCATTTTATTTTCCTCCTAAAATTTTTGTTTTGCCCTTATTTTGTAGCAATTGCATTAAGCGCAATTGCAAGCCCTTGAGCAGGGGCTGAAAGAACTCTTGCAAGAGCAGAAATTGGTCCATTGAGAGTCCCG
>CALVNU010000065.1 GCA_944349915.1 uncultured Clostridia bacterium
CGATTTTGACAGGCAGGCGTTTTCTTCCTGTTTTTTTGTTTAATATTTGCATCATTTGTTTGACAGTTATATAATTTCCAGACAGAATATAGCCATCTCCAGATTTTCCATGCTTGCTTGCTCCGATAAGGCCATCTGCAACATCGCGCACATCAACAAAGTTATATCCGCCTTTAACATAGGCATTAAGTTTGCCATTAACATAATCGACAACAACTTGACCTGTTTCGGACACCCTAAAATCATAAGGGCCAACAACGGCACTTGGATAAACAATCGAGGCGTCAAGTTTGCCTTCTTTGCACATGTTGGTGATATATTGACTTGCAAGAGCCTTTGTTTTGGCATAGTTTCCTACAAGGTTTTTGTTATCAAAATTTTCCGGTTCTACCAGCACCTTGCCACTGTTTGGGTCGATTATGTGCACAGTGCTTGTGTAGACAAGTTTTTTTGCTTTGTTTTGCACGCAAGCATCTACAACATTGACAACGCCATCATAATTGACTTTTTTTATTTTTTCATAAGGCATATTTGCAATGTCGATTATTCCTGCAAGGTGAAAAACAACATCGTCTTTTTGGATAAGTTGAAACATAAATTCACGATTTGTTATATCTCCGCGAATAATTTCAACATCCAAGCCATCAAGAGATGAAGTGTCTTCGTTTGGAAGAGCAAGAATTTTGATTTTTTTATTTTCTTTTAAGAGCGCTCTGGCAAGCACATTGCCTATGTGTCCTGCGCCACCAGTAATTAAATATTCCATTGTTTCACCTCTTAATCTTTATTTCTTTTTATTATTATAACGCACGCAAAGCAAATTTCAAAATAAATTTGAAATTTTTCAAAATTTGTTTGCAAATTTTGACGGCTTTTTGGAAGCCGGCTTTGCGTGGGCGCTGTATCAAATTTTGTATTGACAAATCATCAAAATAATGTTCAATTTATTAACAATTAGATAAAATTCAACATAATTTGTGAATATGGAAAAGAAAATATGCGTATATGCAATATCAAAAAATGAAATCAAATTTGTCGACCGTTTTTACAACTCTGTGAAAGAGGCGGACTATGTTTGCGTTTTAGACACTGGAAGCACGGATGGAACTTATGAGAAATTTAAGCAACTTGGAGTTATCACGGCGCAAAAAAAGTATGATTTTTTTAGGTTTGACCAGGCAAGAAATGATAGTTTAAAATTAATACCTAACGATGCTGAAATTTGTATATGTGTAGACATAGACGAGTTTTTCCAACCAGGTTGGAGCAAGATTGTAAAAAAAGAGTGGAAAGACAACACTTCTAGGGCAAGATATAGATATACATGGAATTTTAATAAAGACGGTTCTGAAGGAATTGTTTTTATGGCTGACAAAATGCATAAAAACAAAATGTTTACATGGGTCAATCCTGTACATGAAGTTTTATCACCAGTTAAAGATGAGCCGTATATAACAATAGATTTGCCTCAAGTAAAACTTTATCATAAAGCAGATGACCACAAATCTAGAAAGTCTTATCTTCCACTTTTGGAGCTTGCGGTTAAAGAAGACCCAACAAATGACCGCAACATGCATTATCTTGGGCGGGAGTATATGTTTTATGGGCAATATGAAAAAGCAATAGAAACTTTGCAAAGGCATTTGTCGATGCCGACGGCGGTTTGGAAAGATGAAAGAGCAAGCAGTTATCGCTTTATTGGATTTTGTTATAAACAACTTGGAAAGCGTAAAGAAGCGGAAGAAAATTTTTTAAAAGCAATTCTGCAGGCAGACTATATTCGAGAGCCATACTTTGACCTAGGGCAGTTTTATTATGAAAACAAAGAGTATCTTAAAAGCGCGGTTGTTTTCGAACAAATGTTGAAAATTGATTCGAGATATCTAAACTATATGTCTTTGCCAAAATGTTGGGGTAAGGAACCGTATGATTATCTGGCTTATTGTTATTATAAACTTGGCAATGTTGATAAAGCCTTGCAAAACACAGACAAGGCATTGTCGTTTGGGGAAGATGACAGGTTGCTTGCAAATAGAAAATATTTTGAAAGTTTGAAGAAGGGTTAAATTTGCAACAAAAATGATAATTTTAGAACAAATTACTGTAAAAAAGGTGCAAAACGCATCTTTTTTTGTAATTTTTGACAATTTGACGCAAAAAAAATCCAAAAATATTTTTTTAAAATCTTATAAAATTTGTTGCTTTTTTTGTTTAAAAACTTCATACTAGAGTTAGGGAGGGTTGAATATGAATTTTTATTATGACGAAACTTTAAACAAAATAAAACAGTTGGAATATGATGCTTCTTTATTTTTGTGGGCATATCAAAACCTTTTCCCAGACATGCAGTTTCTGCGACATTCGATAGACTCAACTCGTCAAGCAGAACAACTAAAAGATTTGAATAAGGGGCTAGAAAAATAAAATGGCAACCTTAAAAACAAAAGCCATTGTGCTTGGCAATGTTAATATAAAAGAAAAAGACAAACTTATTGACCTTTTCACACTTGACGAAGGCAGGATTGCAACTTCAATGAAGGGTGTGCGCGGGGAAAAGGCAAAATTCAAAATGGCAAAAGAACCTTTTTGTTTTGGTGAATTTGTGATTGAAAAAAATGCTGGAGGCGGAGTTGTTACACAGGTTGAGATAATTGACAATTTTTACGGGCTTACAAAGGACCTAGATAAATTTTATGAGGCCTGTGCCGTTCTAGACCTTGTTAAAGCAATAACTAGCGAAGGCGACTCAAGAATTTTTATTGAACTTTTAAAAGCATTGAAAACTCTTTGCTATGAAAATGTCACAAAATATTATGTTTTTGACAAATTTTTATTAAAAATTACCGAATTTTTAGGCTTTTCTTTTGATAAAACGCATTGTGCCTCCTGTGGCGCGACTTTAAATATAGGCTATTTTGATTTGAACAAAGGTTGCCTTGTTTGTCCAAATTGTAAAACAGAAAATTCCATTAAAGTTGGCAAAGATGTGCTTAAAGCAATGTCAGTTCTTGCCAACAGTGACTATGACAAATTGGCACATATAACTATAGCGCAAGGCGCAGAAAAAGAAATTTTAAAAATTTTGTCGCTAAACCTTGAATGGCGAATAGGTGTTAAAATTTTAAAGATAAAATAGTCAAAAATTAAAGACGACAAAAAAATTTTAAAGATAGAAATACATTAGAAAGGTGAAAAATGAAAATTGCAAAGTATAACACGGGCGCTAAAAAGTGGAGTTTGTCCGATTTTGATTTTGAAAATATTGATTTTGTTCAATATTTTTTGTCTAAAAAGGCAAAGGAAGATTTAAAAAAGGCAAAAGATTTATCTTGCAAATTTTCTAAAAAGGTTGATTATTTGATTGTTGTTGGGGTGGGCGGTTCAATTTTGGGAAGTCGTGCCCTTATCGAGGCTTTTGGCAAGAAAAATGTATATTTTTGCGGAAATAGCCTTGATTTTTCTCAATTTAACGATATTTTGCAAACATTAAACGGTAAAAGTTATGGTGTTTGCTATATTTCAAAGTCGGGGACAACGCTGGAAAGTTCCCTCTTTTTTGAACTTGTTTGCCAAACGGTAGATAAAGACAATGTGGTCGTGATTTCGGATAAAGACAGTCCTGCGCATGTTTTGGCAACAGAAAAAGGATATCATTTTCTTGAAATACCAAAATGTGTGGGTGGGCGGTTCTCAACGCTAACTGCAGTTGGGGCTTTTCCAGTCTTTTTTGCAGGGATAAACTTTGACAAAATTTTTAAAGGCTATATTGAACAGTTTAAAACCTTTATTAAAAACAAGAACAACAGCCCAGAAATTGAATATGTAGTGGCAAGAGTAAATGCCGAAGAAGATGGCAAAAGGATTGAGGTTTTTGCTTCGTTTGAAAATTTTTATCAAAAACTACTTCCAGTGTTTGTTCAACTTGTTGGAGAAAGTTTGGGCAAAAATGGCAAAGGGCTTTATCCTACAAGTTGCAACTTTACAGAAGATTTGCATGCGGTTGGTCAATACATTCAAGAGGGCAGAAAAAGTTTTCTAGAAATTATAATTTGTAGCAAAAAATTTAAAAAATCTTCAAAAATAGAAGAAAAATACATAAAATACAACAAAATTGCATTAAATTCAACAATACAGGCGCACAATAGCGCTGGAAATTCAATGGTTATTATTGAGATTGAAAAACAAGATGAAATCTCTGTTGGAAGACTGTTTGCCTTTATGCAAATCGTTGTGATAGCCTCTGGTTTTTTGACAAATGTCAATCCTGTTGGGCAAAGCGGTGTTGAAAATTATAAAACAAACATGAAAACACAAATAACAAAGTTGAAAAACAAATAACATTTTAAAATATGAATTATAAAATTTGCTTTTTATTTGCTATACTTATTTGCTATATTTATCATATTTTGCTCTATACATTTTAATATATTTAATTAATTAAAGATTTATCATTATATAGGAAATGTGTAAATAGCGAAGTAGGCAAATAGGGTTGGTGGATAAATATACCGCATTATATAGCGAAGCGGGCAAATATAACGATTGACTTTTGGCATTGTGGCAAAGTCGGAAGTTATAGTGCGTTAACAAAATATACCGAGTGGCAAGTGTCTTTTTTATCAAAAGCAATAGAACAATTGGTAGACAATTTTTTGTTGCATTTTTTTGTTTTATAAAGTAAAAAAAAATTTTGAAAAATACTTGACAATTATTTACAAGTCTGTTAGAATGTCTATGCTGTGAAATTATGGGTTGATGCATGAGGTTACTTTGGTTACCGGCAATCAAAGAGAATTCATGCGGACAAGTCTGTGGCATAGACCACGGGCGACCAATTCTAAATCACTTTTTTTAATCTCTCACAGCGAGATACACGCGGGCAAGTGTAACGCGGTCGCGTAAAGTGAGGCTTATGAATTGGCATTGCTATTACAGGAGGTATAATTAATGGCAACACAAGTTATTAGAATTAAATTGAAGGCCTTTGAACATGCACTTATTGATGAAGCTTGCAAAAGAATCATTGATACTGCAGAAAAGTTCGGCGCCAAGGTCGCTGGCCCAATTCCACTTCCAACAGACAGAGAAGTGATAACCGTTATCCGTTCACCACACAAACACAAAGACAGTCGTGAACAATTTGAGTCAAGAACTCACAAAAGACTTATTGATATCTATTCTCCATCTTCAAAAGCAGTTGACGCCCTTATGAAGATTGACTTGCCTGCTGGCGTTGATATCAAAATCAAATTATAATAGGAGGAAGACAATTTTATGAAAAAAGCGATTATCGGCAAAAAATTGGGTATGACACAAGTCTTCACTCCAGAGGGACTTGTAATCCCAGTTACAGTTGTTGAGGCTGGTCCTTGCCCAGTTGTTCAAGTTAAGAA
>CALVNU010000066.1 GCA_944349915.1 uncultured Clostridia bacterium
ACATTTTGTCTGAAATTGAAAGAAAAATGGGACCTTTGAAAAAACAAACTAAAAATACAAAAAAATATTTGGAGTATAAAGGTCAGCTTAAAGACCTTGAAGTCAATGCTTATATCTATCAGTATGAAAATGCAAACGATGTTAAAGAGCAAATAGGTCTTAAACTTGATGCTGTAAACAGACAGATTGAAGTTAGGCAATCAGACCTTGACAAGGCAAATGAAAATTATAACAAAGCAATGAGCGATATAGAAAACTTTGACAAAACTCTTGCCCAGATAAACCAAACAATTCTTGAGCTTACTGTCAGCCTTGAAAAGCAAGAGGGTGAAACCAAACTTGCAAGAGAGCGAATAAACTTTACCAACAAAGAAAATGACAGGCTTCATCTTGACAGAGCAAATGCACTTACTGCGCTTTCTGCTTGCAAAGAGCGAAAAGAGCAGGTAATTGAGGAGCTTGGCAAACTTGAAGATGACCTTAAAATTTTGGAAAATTCTTTTTCCGAACTTTCTGAAAGTTATGTCAAAATTGCAAACGAACTTACTGCAAGTGAAGATGAAGCCGGTGCAAGTCAACAAAAAATCATTGAGACACTGGGCTCGCTTTCCGATATTAAGAGCAATCTTTCTCGTCTTCAAGCAGAAAAAAATTTGCTTAGCGACAATTTAAAAAATCTTGAACAAGACACAAACGCTATTGCAAACAAACAAGAGGAAAACAAACGCCTTTTATCTTTGGCAAAAGAAGAATTTGACAATAAAAATCAAAAATTGCAGGCTTTAAAACAAGAGATTAGCACTCTTGCAAGCAGTCAATTTTTGCTTGAACAACGACTTAAAGAATTAGAACAAGAAAAGGGTAATCTTACAACTCAAATCAAGGTTTATGAAAACAGGAAAAAACTTTTGACAGACCTTCAAAATGAATATGATGGTTATGCTTATGCTGTCAAAAAATTGCTTAAAGAAAGTGATAAAAATCAACAAATAAAATCTAAAATTGTGGGCGTGATTGCATCACTTATCAAAGTTCCACAAAAATTTGAAACCGCTATTGAAGTTGCTCTTGGTGGCGCTGTCCAAAATATTGTTACAAAAAATGAAGAAGATGCAAAATCTCTTATCAAATTTTTAAAGGACAACTCTTTTGGCAGAGCAACCTTTTTGCCGATATCTTCTATGAAAAGAAGAGACATCGATAAAAAATTGATTGCGGGCAAGGCTGGAATTTATGGCGTTGCTTCCGACCTTGTAGACTATGATAACGCTATATCAAATGTTGTTAGTAACCTTTTGGGCGGAACGGTTATTGCAGAAAATCTGGAAGTTGCAGTTAAAATTGCAAAGGAACAGGGATATGCTTTTAGAATTGTTACGCTTGAAGGCGATGTTGTTAGCACACAAGGCTCTCTTACAGGCGGAAGCAAAAAGGCAGAATCTTCAAATATTATGGGGCGAGAACGAGAAATTGAAACCCTTGGTGATGAAATTGTAAAACTTAATATTGCGCTGGAAAAGGCTATCAATGAGTTTAAAGAGAGTCTGCAAAAAACAGAAGAAGCAAAGGCTACATTAAAATCAAAACAAAATGTTGCTGGTAATATGGAAATTGAACTTGCCACAGACAAAGAAAAACTTGACCGACTTGAAAGCGCTCTTATTGAAAGTGCCGACAATTTGAAGGTTAGCGAGATGGAAAGTCAAACTGTTAAAAACAAACTTAAACTGATTGATGAAGAACTTGCCAAATCTGAAAAACTTGAAAGCGCGCTTTCTGGCAATAAGGAAGATGCTGACGAACTTGTGAAAGAAAAACGCGAACGATTTGAAGTTTTACGCAAACAAAGAGACCAAATCAACGACAATATTTTGACTGTTAAAGTTGAAATGGCTCAAACAAGAACAAAAATTTCTAATGCCGAAAATGAAAAACTGCGTCTTGAAAATGAAGAAGGCAGGTTTAACACATCTATTGTGCAAATTGACGAGCAAATTGCAAAAAATGAAGAATTTATCACGGCTAGCGAGCAACTTATAAAACAAAAACTTGCATCTGCACCATCTTCTGCTAAAAAACAAGAACTTGAAGCAAATGTTGCACAAAGAGCAAAGATAGAAAATGATAAACAAATTATAAACGACAAGGTTAAAGAACTTGACAATCAAAAGACTGCTCTTATGGATGAACTTACCAGACTGCATGACAAGAAATTTAGAGAAGAAATGAATTTGTCCAAGGTGGATAGCGAACTTGAAACAATGCAAGAACGCATCTATGAAGAATATAATCTTACATACACCACTTGCCAAGAACTTCGAAGGGCAGAATTTGATATTAATGAGGCAATGCCAGAAATTTCAAAACTTAAAAAATCAATTTCTGCACTTGGTTATGTTAATGTTAATGCCATTGAAGATTGCAAAGTGTTGTATGAACGCTACGACGACTTGAACACGCAGGCTCAAGACCTTGAAAAGGCACAAGATGACTTGAATAAAATCATAAAAGACCTTTCTGGAATTATGATTGAAAAGTTTAATAATGAACTTAACAGAATAAATGAAAGTTTTAAACTTACATTTAAAGAACTTTTTGGCGGTGGTACTGCAAAACTTGCACTGGTTGATGAAAATGACCCTCTTGAAAGTGGGGTTGAAATTTTTGCACAACCTCCAGGCAAGAAAATTCAAAACATGACACTGCTTTCTGGTGGTGAAAAATCTTTAACTGCCATGGCGGTTATCTTTGCAATTTTAAGAATAAAACCTTTACCTTTCTGCTTGTTTGACGAAGTTGAAGCAGCACTTGATGACTCAAATGTTGAAATCGTTGACAAATATCTTAAAAAACTTTCAAATGAAACTCAATTTATTTTGATAACTCACAAAAAACCAACCATGGAATATGCACAGGCTTTGTTTGGTGTTACTATGGAAGAAAAGGGCGTATCAAAAATTGTTTCTGTTCAACTTTCTGACGCAATCAAACATGCCCAAGAAAATTGATTTTGCTAAATTAAATTGATAAAATTCAAGATTTAAAAATGAATAAAAGTTAAAACATAAGATTGATATATCATATTAAAATTGATAAAAACCGATAAAATTAAAAGAATAAAATTAAAATAACAACATTAAAACAGACAAATTAAACAAAATGCGTTTTGTTTTTAAAATATTGTGATATAAATTTGTTGTTTATAATTAATCACGAGGTGTGAAAATGGGATTTTTTAAAAAAATTGGTAATGCTTTAAAAAAGACAAGAGAGGCAATCGCAAGAAAATTTGACGCACTGTTAAGCCATGGAGAGATTGATGATGACTTTTTTGATGAACTTACTGATATTTTGATTTCCTGTGATGTTGGGGTTAAAACAAGTTTGGAGATTGTTGAAGAATTAAGGCTAAGTGCAAGAAAAAATAAAATAAGAACGGCAGAAGAAGTGAAACTTGAACTTAAAAAAATTTTAAAACAACTTTTCCAAGAAGAAGAACCTTTGACAATTGAATATCCTGCAATTATCACAATAATTGGGGTGAATGGTGTTGGAAAAACAACAACTATAGGCAAAATGGCAAAATATTTTAAAAATGAAAAGAAAGATGTTCTGCTTGTTGCAGGTGATACTTTTAGGGCAGCGGCTACAAACCAACTTAACGAGTGGGCGCTTCGCACAAAAACAAGAATTGTAAAACAGGGAGAAGGTGCAGATTCGGCTTCTGTTGTTTTTGACGGAATTGCTTCTGCTAAAGCAAAAAAATGTGATGTTGTGCTTGTTGATACTGCTGGCCGACTTCATACAAAAACAAATTTGATGGAAGAACTTAAAAAAATTGACAAAATCGTTAACAGAGAGTATAGTGAAGCGCACAAATATACCTTTATTGTTTTGGATGCAACCACGGGACAAAATGCTTTATCTCAAATTTCCGCTTTCAATGAATTTGTAAAAATTGACGGCATTGTGTTGACAAAACTTGACGGAACGGCAAAAGGTGGGGTTATTATTGCAATTGAAAAAGAATATAAATTGCCTGTTGTGTTTGTAGGGGTTGGCGAAGGCGAAAATGACCTAGAAAAATTTGACAGTGATGAATTTGTAGAAAGTCTGTTTTGATTTTTCTTAATTTGACGCTGGATTTGTATAAACATTATAATGCTTAAAAATAATGCAAATAATTAATGCATTATTTTTTTGTTTAGTCATGCAAATAATCTAAAAAACTTTCTAATTTTTATATAAATCTTATTATACTAAAATCTTTAAGTCTATTAGAAATATTTAAAAATTTTCTAAAATTTTGTAAACACATTTTATAAACTTTTTTAAAACCTCTAAAAATAATCTTTCAAACTTTTATTAATTCTACAAAAATCATAACGGAAAATGATAAATTATTTTAATAACTTTGATTTAGACAAGCAAAATTCGACATATTTCAACATATATAGAGTAGTAGATGTGAGGGGAATATGTTTTATGAAAGTTTGCTAACGGTTGTTGGAAAAATATCAAATTTCAACAGTTTTGTCGGAACTGTGCAGGGTTTTCCACTGCCTTTATCTAAAGAAGAAGAAAAAGCACTTATTGAGAAAGTTTGGGAAGGTGATAAAGATGCTAGAGAAAAACTTATCACACACAATTTGAGACTTGTTTCGCATATAGTTAAAAAATTTTCTGGGGCGCTAGAAATTGACGACCTTATTTCTATTGGCACAATTGGACTTATCAAAGCAATTGATAGTTTTAAACCAGGAAAAAACGCACAACTTGCAACCTATGCCTCAAGGTGCATTGATAATGAAATTTTAATGGCTATCCGTGCTCAAAAAAAACATCAAAAAGTGATTTCATACAATTCATATCTAGGCAACAATAGCAAGGGAGATGATTTGGAACTTTTTGAAGTTATCTATGACCCAAATAGTGAAGATGTTATTGAAGAAGTGGAGCAACAATGCTTTTTAAAAGATGTTGAATATGTTTTACAGCACTATCTTGATGATAGGGAAAAAACTGTTATCACAAAAAGATTTGGCCTTGATGGCAATGCTCCATTAACTCAAAGAGAAGTTGCCGACCTTTTGCATGTTTCGCGTTCTTATATTTCAAGAATTGAAAACAAAGCCTTGGCTGTTATAAAAAGCAAATTGCCATACGAAGAAAAGTAAACAATTTTTTACAGAAAAAATAAAAAATTAAAAATAAAACAATATTATACAATCTCATATAGACAAAGATAAATAAAATTATTAATTAAAAATATAAATATGCTATGTAAAAAAA
>CALVNU010000067.1 GCA_944349915.1 uncultured Clostridia bacterium
AACCGAAAAACTTAAAAAAATCATTCCTCGTCAACTTTTTGAAGTTCCTATCCAAGCAGCCATTGGCAACAAAATTATTGCGCGTGAAACAGTTTCTGCCATGCGTAAAGATGTGCTTGCAAAATGTTATGGTGGAGATATTACTCGAAAAAGAAAACTTCTTGAAAAACAAAAAGAAGGCAAAAAGAGAATGAGGAAAATTGGCTCCGTTGAAATTCCTTCGGAAGCCTTTATGTCCATACTCAAACTTGATGACGGTGATAAATAATGGCTGGTATATATGTGCATATTCCATTTTGTGAAAGCAAGTGCTACTATTGCGCCTTTTCTTCTTTTGTTAAAAATGATGAGTGGGAAAAATATTTTAAAACCTTGATTGAGCAAATTTTATCTTCACCTTATTCCGTTAAGGTGGAGAGCATTTTTATTGGTGGTGGAACTCCAAGCGTGGTTGATAAAAAATATATTGAGCAGATTTTGTTGGCAATTAAAGCAAAATTTGATGTTGCGGATAATGTTGAGATAACAATAGAGGCAAATCCAAATTCGCTTGACAGAGAAAAACTTGAGTTTTACAAAAAAATTGGCATCACACGATTGTCAATTGGTGTTCAATCACTTGATAACGGGATGCTAAAAACACTTGGAAGAAAACACAACAAAAAACAGGTTTTTTATGCACTAAAAGAAGCAAAAAAGGCAGGATTTGAAAATATAAATTGCGACCTTTTGCTTGGTCTTGAGGGGCAAACCTATTTTAAATTGAAAAAAGAAGTTGATGCATTAAAAAAATATGTTACACATTTTTCATGCTATATGCTACAAATTGAAGATGGAACTTTGCTTGAGAAGATGGTTTTGAATGGTCAAATAAAATTACCACTTGATGACAAAACGGTGACAAATTATTTAAAATTGACAAAATATTTGCATAAAAATGGCTTTTTACAGTATGAAATTTCAAATTTTGCAAAAAAAGGATATAAATGCAGACACAATCTCAATTATTGGACAAGGGGAGATTATCTCGGCTTTGGACTGTCGGCGCATTCTTTTGTTAACAAAAAAAGATGGGCAAACGCAAACACCTTTGCAAAATTTTATGCGGAAGAAAAACTCTTTGAAGAAGATTTGACAGACAAGCAAATTGTGGAAGAGATGATTATGCTTGGGTTAAGATGTGAAGAAGGGGTTGATAAAAAGCAATTAAAAGAACAAGGCTATGATATTGAACAAAATCTAAATTATGACAGGCTTATTAAGACAGGTATTATCTTTGAAGAAGGTGATAAAATAAAAATAAACCCCGACTATTACGGGGCTTCAAATCTTGTTATAGAACAACTTTTTTAAAAATTTTCATTTAAAAAGGTGTCAAAATTTTTATTTATAAATTGTTCTATTTTTAAGTTTAAAATTTTGATATTATTTGTCATTTCATTAAATTGTTGTTGATTGAAAAGTTTAAAAATTTCTGTCAAGTTTTGATAAATTTCTTTTTTTACTTTTTCACAGATTTCAAATGTAGGATTGAGTTTCACAATAAAATTTTCAAGTTTAAAATAATTAGGGTTTAAATTTGAATAAAATTCACTAATTTTTAATTTGTTCTTTCCGTTGAAATAATTGATACGCTCTTGCTCTTGTTTTATCAATGTTTTTCCATCAATAATTTGCTTTTTGTTCATGTCTATATCCTTTTTATGTTGATATTGTAGCACAACCATGTCGGCTAGTCAATAGTGATATAAAAAAATTTTGCAAAATTTGTAAAAATCAAAAAAATGCTTGCTTTTTTCTTTTTGATGTGTTATTATCTTTTTGTAAAGTAAAACTGCTTTACAAAAAGGACAAACTATGAAGGTTGAAGATAACTTGTATTATGCGGAACTTTTTGATGTTTATCGAGAACTTTTGACCAAACTGCAACAGCAGGCGCTTGAGTTTTATCTTGACGAAAACTTGACTTTAAGTGAGATTGCTGAAAATGAAGGCGTTTCACGACAAGCGGTTAAGGATAGCATTGACAAAGCCATAGCAAAACTTACCAGTTTGGAAAAGAAACTGGGATTTTATCAAAGGCTTAAGATGCTTGAAGATGAAATCGAAAAACTTAAAAGCAAAAAAGGGGATAATTGATGGCACTTTTCAATTCATTATCTGAAAGGTTTAACCACATTTTTTCAAAACTCAAAAATCGTGGCAAACTTACAGAACTTGAAATTAAAGAAGCAATGCGAGAAGTTCGAATGGCTCTTCTTGAGGCCGATGTTAACTATCTTGTTGCCAAGGAGTTTGTGAAAAATGTTTCCGAAAAAGCAGTCGGTGATGAAGTTTTAAAAAGTTTAACGCCTTCACAACAAGTTATCAAGATTGTTCGAGATGAACTTACTGCTCTTATGAGTAGCAACAATCAAAAACTTCAAGTTGCATCATCTTTGCCAACTGTTATAATGATGTGCGGGCTCCAAGGTGCTGGAAAAACAACCATGTGTGCAAAACTTGGTGCTTATCTTAAAAAGAGTGGCAAAAAACCGTTGCTTGTTGCCTGCGACATTTACAGACCAGCAGCAATCAACCAATTGCAAATTGTTGGGAAACAGGCGAATGTTGAAGTTTTTGAAAAGGGAACGCAAAACCCAGTTAAAACTGCAGAACAGGCTGTCCAGCATGCAAGAAAGCAGGGCTTTGACACAGTTATCATCGATACGGCGGGCAGGCTTCATATTAATGAAGAATTGATGAATGAACTTAAAAATATCAAAGCAAAAGTCAATCCGACAGAAATTTTGCTTGTTGTTGATGCCATGACTGGTCAAGATGCTGTTACTGTTGCCGAAAGTTTTAATAAAGACCTTGATATTACCGGTGTAATTCTTACCAAACTTGATGGTGATACCAGAGGTGGTGCAGCGCTTTCAATCAAAGCAATCACAGGTAAGCCTATCAAATTTACTGGCGTTGGTGAAAAGATTGGAGATATTGAACCTTTCTATCCAGACCGAATTGCCAGCAGAATTCTTGGAATGGGTGATGTGCTGTCGCTTATTGAAAAGGCGCAAGAGGCAGTTAGCGAAGAAGAAGCCAAGGCTCTTGAAAAGAAATTTAGAGAAAATTCTTTTACTTTTGATGACTATCTCAAACAAATCGAAAGTTTAAAAAAAATGGGGAATTTGAAAGACCTTTTGGCTATGATACCGGGCATTGGCAACAAAATTAAAAACCTTGACATTGATGAACATCAAATTGTTGTAAACAAGGCAATTATTCAATCAATGACGCCAAATGAGCGTTTGCATCCAGAAATTATCAAGGCAAGCAGGCGACAACGAATTGCCAGCGGAAGCGGAACATCTGTGCAACAGGTCAATCAACTTCTTAAACAGTTTGAACAATCAAAAGAGATGATGAAACAACTAAAAAATGGAAAAATGAAAAAATTTATGTAGGTATATCTTTGCAAGCAAACTTTGGTGATTTAAAAACAAAAGCCAGAGATAAAAACACAAAATTGTCAACAGGCTTTAAAATCAAAGAGTTGCTTTCAATTTTATATAATTCTTAAAGGAGGAAAAAATGGCAGTAAAAATAAGACTTACAAGACTTGGAGCAAAAAAGGCTCCATTCTATAGAGTTGTTGTTGCTGATTCAAGAGCACCAAGAGATGGCAAGTTTATTGACATTATTGGAACTTACAATCCACTTACTGACCCAGCAGAAATCAAAATTAATGCTGAAAAAGCAGAAAAGTGGCTCAAAAATGGCGCTACACCAACTGACACAGCAAAACAACTGCTTGTAAAAAGCGGAATAATCACAAAATAAGGAGAGGGAAATGGTTGAACTTGTTGAGTTTTTAGTAAAAAAACTTGTGAGCGATGAAGATTTGGTTAAAGTAAGTCAAGAAGAAGGCGAGAATGGTGAAATAACCATTCATGTTGAAGTTGGACCCGATGATATGGGAAAAGTTATTGGGAAAAACGGAAAAATTGCTTCTGCAATACGCACTTTTGTCAAATCTATCGCCTCTCGTGAACACAAAAAAGTTTTTGTGAAATTTGGAGAGTAAATGTCTAAAATCGAAATTGCAAAAATCTTGAAACCGCAAGGAATAAAGGGGGAGGTTAAAGCGTTGCCTCTCACCAACCTCCTTGCTGTTTTTAAAAAATTGAAAACTTGCCTTGTTGGAGAAAGCGAATTTGAAATTTCTCATATTTCATTAAGGCAAGGCTTTTTGTATATAACTTTTAATGGTATATCTTCTCGCAATGATGCCGAAACTTTGAGAAATAAACTTATATACATTGAAAGGGAAGACCTTGAAAAAGAAAAAGCAGAAGACGAATTTTTGATTGACGAACTTATCGGCATGCTTTTGTATAACGAAAAAGGTGAGTTTGTTGGGCAAATCTTGGAAGTTGTCAATTATGGCGGATGCGATGTGTTTGTTATTGAAAAAGAAGGGCGAAGAATGGAAGTTCCATATATTGAAGGTGTGTTTACCGCTCAAGATGGAACGCTTGTTGTAAATCAACAGAAATTTGATGAGGTATGTGTATGAAAATTGATATCCTATCACTTTTTCCTGAAAGTTTTTCTTATCTCAATTCAAGCATAATATTAAGGGCGCAAAATAAAGGTCTTGTGGATATTGACATACAAAATATAAGAGACTTTTCACAAGATAAACATAAAAAATGCGACGACTATCCTTTTGGCGGTGGCGCAGGCATGTTGATGATGGTGCAACCACTTTATGATGCCATAAAAAAAGTAAAAAAAAGAAATTCTATGTTGATTTTCCCTTCACCAAGAGGAAAGGTTTTTAATCACGAAGATGCAAAACTTCTTGCAAAAGAAAAGCACCTTGTCTTTATTTGCGGTCATTATGAAGGTGTTGATGAGCGATTGTTTGAATTTTTTGATATCAAACAATATTCGATTGGCGACTATGTGCTTACTGGTGGAGAATTGCCAACCATGGTTATGATTGACAGCATTTTAAGACAGGTCAAAGGTGTCTTGACCGAAGATAGTTTGAGTGAAGAAAGTTTTTCTTCAAATTTGCTTGAATATCCTCAATATACTCGTCCTGCAGTATTCAAAAAGAAGGCTGTGCCTAAGGTTTTACTCTCTGGCAATCATCAAGAAATTGCAAAGTGGCGAAAAGAGATGTCGGAAAATATAACCAAAAATAATAGACCCGATTTGTTAAAAAAATAAAAA
>CALVNU010000068.1 GCA_944349915.1 uncultured Clostridia bacterium
TGGTTTTTAAACATTTTAACAAGTCATTACCTTTTTTGTTAAGTATTTTGTTGCAATTAATTTTTCTCTGGACTTATAATTTATTATATATTGACATTTTGGTTGTATTATGCTAAAATTGTTTAGATTATGTGAGGGGTAAAAATGTTAGAAATTGTTGGGCTTACAAAAAGATATAAAAATTCAAATTTCTATTCTGTTAAAGACTTAAACTTGACTTTAAAAGAAGGGGAAATTTTTGGGTTTTTAGGCAAGAATGGTGCAGGTAAAAGCACAACCATAAAATGCTTGACTGGTATTTTGCCGTTTGATGAGGGAACTATCAAAGTTTGTGGATACGATATCCAAAAAAATCCAATTGAAGCCAAACTAAACATTGGCTATGTTCCAGACAATCACGCCGTCTATGAAAACTTGACCGGTCGTGAATATGTCAACTATATGGGAAACATTTACAGAGTGCCAAAAGAAATCATTGAAGAAAGAATTGAAAAATTTGCCAATCTTTTTAGCATGACCCATGCAATCGACAATCAAATTCGTTCTTACTCTCATGGAATGAAACAAAAAATTTGCATTATTGCAGCATTGATACATAATCCAAAATTTTGGGTGCTTGATGAACCTTTAATGGGGCTTGACCCACAAAGCACTTTTGAGATTCGCGAATATATGAAAGAGCACAAAAAACAGGGCAATTGCGTGTTTTTCTCCTCTCACAACATTGACATGGTTGAAAAACTTTGCGATAGAGTTGCAATAATCAATCGCGGACAACTTATGGAAATTATTGATGTTAAAAAATTTATAAAAGAAAGTCCTGTTCCGCTTGAAACTTACTTTTTGAATATGACAAAAGAAAGCAAGGCAAAAGTTATTAAATTTGAAGATAAAAAAGAAAAGAAAGAACGATTAAAAGCGGAAAAAGCAAAAATCAAACAAGCCAAACTTGAAAAAGAAAAAGAAGAAAAAACTAAAAAAGAAATAGAAAACAAAGTTAAAAAAGAAGAAGAAAAGAAAATTAAACAACAAAAATCTCAAATCAAAAAACAGACTATAGCAGATATTAAAAATCTTAAAACCCAGCAGAAAAACATGACTCAAGCACTAAACCAAGAATATTCTCAAAGGGTGCAAGAACAACTTAAGATTTTAAGAAGCAAAATGAATTCGACATTAAAGTCGGAAGAAAATTTGCAGGAAAAACAAACTGCAATGCAGTCGGAACATCAAAATCAAGAGTTAAGCCAACAAGAAAAAACAAAAGATAATAAATAAGAAAAAAAATAAAAATCTGCCAAATAAAATTCACAAAACAACCACATTTTTTGCTAAATAATTTTTTTCTAAATGTAAAAAAAATTTGTTAATATTAAAAATTTGTCAAAGCAACTAATATTTGAAAGGGGAAAAATGAGACAATTTCTAACTCTACTCAAACTGGAATTTATGAATCGTGCGCCTAAAAACAGGGTAAAGGGGCATTATTTTTCCAAAATCGTAAAATACCTGATTATTGCTCTTGCTGTTGTTGCTATTGGCTGTGGACTTTTATATGTCTTTAACAGTTTGATTTCAATTTGCACTCAAGCCGACCTTGAACAAGAGTTTATTGTTTATTATACAACGCTTGTGCAAATTGTGCAGTTCTTTTTTGGACTGAGCCTTACAACAAAAACTTTGTTTTTTAATTCTGATTCCGACCTTCTAAAGTTGCCTGTTAATGGCAAAATGATTTTTCTTGCAAAACTTGCCTATCTCTTTATATATGAACTAATTTTTACAACTTGCTTAACTTTGCCGGTCTTTATTTTGTATGGAATCAAAACAATGCAAGGCGCTATTTTTTATGTAATGCTTTTGCCAAACATTTTGTTTTTCCCAGTTATTCCTTTTCTTTTTGGTGTGCTTCTTTCAATTCCTGCAATGTATGTTGTGGGCTATTTGAAAAACAAATTCGTTGTTATGCTTGTGCTTTACACCCTGTGCGTTGCTATAGGTTTTACCATTTACACCTATGCGCTTAGGTTTATCATGGAAGTTCTGGGCACATCGGATATATCTTCAATTTTGCAAACGCAGGTTGTGCTTGACATAAAATTTGTATCCACTATTTTGTATACTCCAATGCTTTTCAAAAACAGTCTGTTGCTTTATCGTTTTTGGCCAAGCGCAGTGGTGAATATAACAATCGCAATAATTCTATTTTTGATTGTCTTTTTCTTTGCAAACAAGTCTTATCTAAAAATTTTGCTTTCAAATGCAGAGAATGGCGGAAAGGCTTTCCACAAAAATTCTCAAATTAAAAACAGAAGCATAAGTGGAGCGCTTTTCTATCGTGAATTTTTGTCAATTTTCCGTTCTACAAACTATGCTTTCCAATATTTGACAATAGTTATCACAACGCCGTTGATGGTTTTCTTTTCCAGCCAAATTGCGTCAAACATAGGCGTAAATCAAGTGGGTGAGGGTATTTTGCCAGGCATAGTTGTGCTTGTGCTGTTAATGTTTTTAAGCATGGGTACAAGTTTTGCAGCAACTTCTATCACAAGAGAAGGTGGAAACTTCTTCCATACAAAGATTATTCCAGTGTCTTATCGCAAACAAGTTACTGTAAAATTTTTGCTCTACCTTATCGTTTCTATTCCGTCTGTTATCATATCCGCATTAGTGCTTGCCTTCGCTGGCTTTTTGTCATACTTTAACGCCTTGATGATTGCTCTTGCTGTTTGTATGATTGTTACTGGCTCTATTGCAAGTTCTATTTTACTTGACATTCGAAAACCACAATTTATGTTTTTAGATGGCAAAGAAATTACAAATTCCAACGCAAATGTTAGCACAAGCATAACCCTTGGCTTTGTGATTGCTGTCATTTTGGGCATAGCCTCAATCGCAGTTTCGATGTTTGTTTCTCTTCCAGCAATTTATATAGTCCTATTTGGCTTCGGCGTGCCTTACATGGCAATTGAAGTGTTTAGGCTGTTCTTTAAACTTGAAAAAAGATATAGGAGCATTGAAGCATGAAAAAATTGATGATTTTTTTAATGGTGGCAATACCACTTGTAATCATTATCCTTGTCAATTTTACTGTCGATATAGTTATCGGCAATGTTTCTATATCTGTTGACAGAATTGAACTTGACAAAACTTCAATCACGGCAAATGTTGATGACATAGTTTCACTAAACGCAACAATTTATCCATCAAACGCAACCAATCAAGAAATTATTTGGGCAAGCACAAATGAAGAAGTTGCTCGCATTGACCTTGATGGCAATGTAACCTTTGTCGGCTTTGGCAATGGCTATATCACTGCAACAACTGCAGACGGCAACAAAATGGCAAGTTGCTACTATTATGTTACCGACACCGTTGTGCATGAAGTAAAACTTTCAACTCCAAAATCGCAAATCCATGTTGGCTCTTCTGTGCAACTTTCTGTTGAGATTTTGCCAAACGAGGCGATAAACAAAAATGTAACTTTCCACTCTTCCGATCCAAATATTGCGATTGTTGACCAAAATGGACTTGTGTCTGGTCTTAAAGTTGGTTATGTAACAATTACTGCAATTGCAGAAGAAGGTGGATACACAGATTTTATCAATTTGGCAGTGATTAATCCTGTAACAGACATTGTTTTAAATACCGATTATGCAATTACTGCCGAAGAAAACTATTCAATTGGCTATCAAATTTATCCATCAAATGCAACAAACACAAATGTAAGTTTTGAAGTTGATAATCCAGAAGTCGCCACAGTCAACAATTTAGGTCAAGTTTCTTTCTTGCAAGCAGGAGAGGTTAAGGTTACTTTAACAACCCAAGACGGTGGCTTTCAAAAAACAATAACTATTGTTTATACAGCAGGTTATGCTAAAAGCCTTACTCTTGATAAATATTCAATTAGTGCAACAATTGGCGACCCTGCTCAAGTGATTGATTACACCACATCGCCAAGTTATTTGACAAAAACAGAAGTAACTTTTTCTTCCACAAACAATGAAGTTGCCTATGTAAGCAATGGTTACCTATATTTTGTTGGCGGTGGCAATGCCACTATCACAGCAAGAGTTGAAAGTGCGGAAGGTGAGTATATAACTCAAACAATCATGGTTTATGTTGAAAGTCCTGCAACTGGAATTTTGATTGACAATATAGTTACGGCAGAAAAAACCGTTCAACTTACTCCAACATCTTTTCCAAATGACTCTACAAACAACAAATTTTTCTATCATTGCAGTTCTGCATGGGCAAAAGTTGATGAAAGCGGACTTGTTACTTTTGAAACAGACAGCCCAACAACAGTTGAAGTTACTATATTTGCAAACAGTGATTATAGCGAAACTTCAACAACCATTTCTATAGAATATACCGCTGGAAGAGCAATAAGTTTTGAGCCTGTTGACAAAGATATAACAATAAACTATGGCGATCTGGCTGTTTTGGAATATCAAATCTATCCAACAAACACAAGCACGCGTGATATTCAAGTGTCTATTTTGTCGCAAACAAATAATGCTGGCTCTGGTGATGTTGTTGAAATCATGTCTGACGGAACTATTCGTGGAATAGGCGGTGGCAGGGCAGAAATCCAAGTTGCATTAACGCTTTTGAACGGCGAAAGACAAATTCACAAAGTTGCAGTCGAAGTGTTAAAAGATGCTGAAGACATTGAAATTTCAATCGACCTTGACCAATTAGAAGGAATTTATGTAACTGCAGAAAACACTGTGTCATTCAATTATAATGTTTTGCCGTCTGACGCATCGGACAAGTCGGTCACATGGTCCGTTGATGAAAAAAGCATGGCTGTCATTTTAGGGCAAACCTTACGCTTCAATCAAACTGGCGTGGTAACACTTATTGGCACAACTGCATCTGGGCACAGTCAAAGTGTGCAAATAAGATATACAGGTTCATATCCTATTTCGGCAGAAGTTGGTGCTTTTGACGGCGAAATTACAACGCAAATTCCAGCGCAGATTGAAGTTGGGAAAAGTTTTTCTGTTGTGATTGATAGTATTTTCCCAAGCAACACATTGAATAGAAATATAACCTTGTCTGTATCAAATCAATCAACAGCAAGTCCACTTGGCAGAGTTCTAGAAATTTCTGGCACAACGGTCAATGTGGTGGCAGG
>CALVNU010000069.1 GCA_944349915.1 uncultured Clostridia bacterium
ACTGCAGGCTCGCTAAAGATTGATGAGTCCTTCCGCCTATCCGTCAAAGAAAGTTTGCTTGAAAATATGTCCGAGCGCAATGCCTATATAGCGTATGCAGTTTTGTTTGGCGACCAAAGCGGAATTGATGATGAGGTTGATAAGGTTTACCGTAACAGTGGCATAGTTCATGTTTTAACTGTTAGCGGTTTGCATATTGCATTTATCGTTGGCGCGCTCATGCTGTTTATGAGAATTTTTAAAGCCAACAAATTTGTAAGTTTAACTGCAATAAGTTTGGTTCTTCTGTTTTATTGCTATCTTTGTGGTTTTACTCCAAGCGTGGTAAGAGCAACCGTTATGGCAATTGTCTTGTGCCTATCTAGAATTTGCAACAGACCCTATGACGGATTAAACTCGCTGGCAATTGCGGGATTTGTTATTGTGTTCTTTAGTCCGCTATCCACAGTTGATGTTGGCTTTTTAATGTCATTCTTTTGCGTTATGTTTATTTTGCTTCTTGCAAAGCCGTTTACAAAACTTCTTTCATTTGTTATGCCAAGAAAAGTTGCCACAGTTATGGCAGTTTCAATTTCTGCACAAATTGGCATTTTGCCTTTTACTGCCTCCTTCTTTTCGCATTTCAACTTTCTTTCGGTGTTTGCAAATTTTCTAGTCATTCCAATCTTTTCGGTTGTGTTTCCGATTTTGTTTGTACTGGCATTTTTGCTGTCGTTTATGCATTTTCTTGGACCAGTTTTGATAATTTTTGATTATGCTTTTGATTTAGTTTTTATAATTGCATCATTTTTCTCATCAACATCTCTTCAAGTTCCACTAAAGCCTTTTTCATTGTCGATTAGCACGCTAATTGTGATTTTCTTCTTTGCGCTTTCATCTTTTGTTGTTGTAAAAGGTTTGGGCAGACTTTTAATATGTTCTTGTGTTGGCTTTGCTTTATCTTTATCAATAATCGTGCCATACATACCAGTAAAAACATTTACTTCCGTTTCCTTTGTTGAGCATTATGATGAGATTATGATTGCCTTCACTTCAAAAGAGGGTGGGACTCTTTACTATGGCGATGATTTTTATTATCAAACATTTGCATCTTTAAATCAAAATTATAATGTTGACTATTATTTTAATTCAAACATAACTCCTGCCATGGCCGATGTGTGGAAAAATTATGGAACAGAAATTTTGTTATCACCAAACGCCGACAGCGCGGATGAAAGTCAATATAATTTGACAAAATTGCCTTTGCAGGTTGGAAATTTTAGAATAAGTTACCGCGAGGGTGGGTTTATTGTTGAATTTGATGGTAAAAAAGTTTTAATTTGTGAAAAAATTTCAACTTCTTCAAATTTTGATTTGATAAATCTTGGCAGTTATGATATTATTTATCTAGGTGATGATATAGTTTTGCAAAACACCAGCGCGATTGTGGTTGGAGCAGGACAAAACTATGATACCAGCAAACAAAACTTCACTTTTTATGGAGATAATCTAGAATTTAGGGGGATTGATTGAAAACATTAAAAGCAAGGCTTGCAAAGTCTTTAAAAAATGGTTATTTGCTTGAAGGAGACGACCTTTTCCTTTTTGATAAGGCACTTGCAATGATAAAAAAGGCCTGCAATATTACTATGGAAGATTTTAACTTTACTCGCTTTGATGACGATAATTTTTCTGTTGAAAAATTTCTAGATGCCACCGAAGTTATGCCTTTGATTGACAATAAAAGGCTTATTTTGCTAAAAAATATCACAAAAATAACGCCTTCCGATATAAAAAAAATTGCAACATATTTCAACAGCCCTGTTGCAAGCACAGTTGTTGTTATATATGATTTTGAAAACAAATTCTCTTTATTAAAAAACATAGTCGAATTTGTTGATTGTAAAAGGTTTGACCAAAATTTGTTTAAAGCAGTTGTGGTAAGCGAACTCAAAAAATTTGGCAAACAGATAAGTGAAGATGGCGCGCAAACTTTGCTGGAATATTCAAATGGATATTTAACAAAGGCAATGAACGAAATTGAAAAACTTGCTTTTTATGACCCATCATCTCAACTTATAACTCGCATAATGGTGCAAGATGTGGCTATTAAAGATAAGGAATTTGTGGTGTTTGAACTAACAGAGGCGCTTGGACAAAAAAATGTAGACAAAGCAATTTCACTTGCCTCTTTGCTTTCAAAAGAGCAGGGGATTATGGCCCTTGTTTCCAATCATTTTCGCAGAATGTTTTTTGTTTCAATCACAGATGGTTCCGACAGCGAACTTGCCTCTCAACTGGGTATAAAAGAGTATGCGGTAAAAAAATTAAGACAGCAGAGCAAAAACTTTTCCAAAATGCAATTAAAAAAAATATTTTCGCTTATTGACGAAGTTGACTATAAAATCAAATCTGGACAGATGCTTAGCGAAAATGCGTTTAACTTTTTGGTTTTAAAAATTCTTTTTATATAGTTTGATTGGCAAAAGTCTATGTGAAAAAATGTTAAAGAAGACCAAAAAAATTAAGAAACCCACTTTAAAAGATTGTCAAAATTTAGTTGATAATCTTTTTTAAATATGATAATATAAAATGTATGAAACCGATAGTTGCAATCATAGGCAGACCAAATGTTGGCAAGAGCACATTTTTTAACAAAATTTGTGGAAAAAGAATAAGCATTGTTGACGATACGCCGGGGGTTACAAGAGATAGGATATATGCCGATGCCGAGTGGTGTGGACATAATTTTTTGTTGGTTGACACTGGCGGACTTGACAGACGCAGTGATGACCATTTTCAATCAGATATAATGGCGCAGGCGCAGATTGCGATTGAAGAGGCAGATGTTATTGTGTTTTTGGTTGACGGAAAAAGTGGTTTAACGGTTAATGACGAAGAGGTTGCGTCAATATTAAAAAAATCCAAAACGCCAGTTGTGCTAGTGGTAAACAAACTTGACAATTTTGAGGTTGAAAAGACATACGAATTTTACAGCCTAGGGCTTGGTCAGCCATATCCGCTTTCAGTTGAACAGAGCAAGGGCATTGGCGATGTTCTTGACGAGATTGTTGCGCATTTTCCTCAAAAGGTGGGTAAAAGTGATGAAAAAACAACAAAAATAGCCATTGTCGGCAGACCAAATGTTGGCAAAAGCAGTTTGGTAAATGCTCTTGTGGGCACATCAAGGGTGGTGGTTAGCAGTATTGAAGGAGCAACCAGGGATAGCGTGCTTGTGCCGTTTAGGTTCAACAAAAAAGACTATGCTTTTGTTGACACTGCAGGGCTAAGGCGTCAACGCGGGGTTGAAAAAGAATCGATTGAGGGTTATTCTGTTTTGCGAACCATGAATGCAATTGAAGAGGCCGATGTTGTGCTTATTGTGTTTGACGGAAGTGTTGAAAAGTTGTCAGAGCAAGACACGCGCATAGCGGGGTATGTTCATGAGGCTGGCAAGCCAAGCGTGATTGTTGTCAACAAGTGGGATATAAAGCAGGGCGACAAAAATTCATTTGAAAAGATGTTGGAGCGCGACCTAGCGTTTATGAGTTATTATAAATCTATATATGTTTCTGCGCTCACCAAGGCAGGAATAGGTCAAATCATGGAGAGGGTGCAACAGGTATATGAAAATGCTAGCAAGCGGATTACGACAGGGCTTTTAAATGATATTTTGCATGATGCGATATTAAATTATCAACCACCAGCGCACAAGGGCAGGCGAGTCAAGGTGCAGTATATCACCGAGGTATCGACCAATCCGCCGACATTTGTGTTGTTTGTAAACGATGCAAAACTAATAAATTTTTCATATAAAAGATATCTAGAGAACAGACTGCGAGAGAAGATAGACTTTTCTGGCACACCAATAAAACTAATAATACGCGGAAAGGAGGACAAAGAATGATATATTTGTATTTTTCGCTTGTCGCGATTGTAAGTTATTTGATAGGAACAATCAACTTTGCCAAGATTTTGTCTTGGAATGTCAAGCATAAAGACATCACGAAAATGGGCAGTGGCAATCCTGGAACGATGAACATGCTTCGCAGTTTTGGTTTTGTTATGGCGTTTGTCTCATTTTTAACAGAGGTGCTAAAAGCGGGTATTGTATGCTTTATAGCAAGACTGCTTTTGCCAGAATATGGCTCGTTTATATACTTTTTTGCAGGAATTTTTGTAATTTTAGGGCAAAACTTTCCAGCTTGGTCAAAATTTAAGGGAGGTAAAGGGGTTGCCTGCTTTGCAGGGGTCTTTCTGTTTTCGCCAATTTGGTATGTGGCACTCGGTTGGTTTGTGGTTTGTTTTATACTGTTTTTGTTTATCCAATACGCATGCGTGATTTCGTTGACATACCTCACGGGGAATGCGATAGCTCTAACAATATATGTGTGGCTTACAGGCGACCCGTTTGCCCTTGCGGTAACAATTATAATATGGCTTTTGCTGGCTTTAACCGTTTTGCGCCATCATGCCAACATCAAACGACTTTTCAACCATACCGAAAACAAAATCAATTTTAGACAGAAGATTACGCAGGTGTTTAAAAAGAAGAAAGGAGAAGAGATTATTGATGAAGAAATAGTTGAGCAAACTCCAGAGCAAGAGATTGTGATAGAACCGCATGAGAATGATAAAGAAACAAAAGATGCAGAGGGCAAAGAGAAGGAAGACAAAAAAGGGGACGCAGAAGAATAAGAGACTAGCGACCTCTTTTTTTGTTGAGTGTTGGTGGGTTTGGTCGGCAGAGTGGCGAAAAAATGGTAGGTTGGTCTCTGTGGTCGGCAAAATGCGGTTGTATTATAATGTTTGGGAAAAGGGCGGACGGCGAAACAGTCGGTTGCGTTGGTCGACAAAAAATGGCAGAGTGGTTGCGTTGGTCGGCGAAAAATGGTAGGTTGGTCTCTGTGGTCGGCAAAATGCGGTTGTATTATAATGTATGGAAAAAGGGCGGACGGCGAAACAGTCGGTTGCGTTGGTCGGCGAAAAATGGCAGAGTGGCGAAAAAATGGCAGAGTGGTCGCGTTGGTCGGCAAAATGCGGTTGTATTATAATGTTT
>CALVNU010000070.1 GCA_944349915.1 uncultured Clostridia bacterium
AGATTCGATTGGCGTTTCACCTCTAACCACAAGTCATCCCCGGACGTTTCAACGGACGTGGGTTCGGTCCTCCACGGCGTGTTACCGCCGCTTCAACCTGCTCATGGTTAGGTCATCTGGTTTCGGGTCTACGATATGCAACTAATTCGCCCATTTCAGACTCGCTTTCGCTTCGGCTCCGTGACTTAATCACTTAACCTTGCTACATACCGTAACTCGCCGGCCCATTCTACAAAAGGTACGAGATCAACCTAGCACCTCATGGTGCGTCAGCCTCTCTCTGCTTGTAAGCATACAGTTTCAGGTTCTCTTTCACTCCCCTCCCGGGGTTCTTTTCACCGTTCCCTCACGGTACTATTCGCTATCGGTCACTAGGTCGTATTTAGCCTTACGAGATGGTCCTCGCATCTTCACACAGGATTTCACGTGTCCCGCGCTACTCTGGATACCGCTAGACGACTTTGCAATTTCGGTTACGGGGCTATTACCCTGTATCGCACTCCTTTCCAGAAGTCTTCACCTATCACGCAGTTCTATCACATCGCGGTCCTAAACCCCTAGCAAATTTCTTCGCTAGGTTTGGGCTCTTGCAGTTTCGCTCGCCACTACTCCCACAATCGTTTGTTTACTTTCTTTTCCTCCGCTTACTTAGTTGTTTCAGTTCAGCGGGTTCCCCTCATAACATTATGGATTCATGTTATGATACTACAACATGACTTGTAGTGTGTTTCCACATTCGGAAATCTACGGGTCACAGATCATTTGCATCTCACCGTAGCTTATCGCAGCTTATCACGTCCTTCTTCGGCGCCTAGTGCCAAGGCATCCCCTATATGCTCTTTGTAGCTTAATCATTTTTCAATGAATTGGATTCTTAGCATTTTCGCTAATAAGAAAAATTCTTATTTCGAACTTGTTTTTCTATTTACTCGACGTAAATTGAAATAGCAATGATATTCGTATTACAACTTATATTAACAAGCGTAATTGAATATTTGCTCGTTTTACATTCTGTAAAACTCTGTTATGTAGTTGTCAAGGTTCTATTGCTGGCAGAGGCAACAGCCTCTTTGTTTGTGTCAGCATGAGTATAATAGCACAATGGCATTTTAAATGTCAACACTTTTTTCAAAAAATTTTTAAAAATTTTAATTTTTTTTAATTTTTTTTTGGATTTTTTTAAAAGTTGTCCAACACATTTCCGCGTGTTTGCTTTTTTATGGCTATACCCGCCATTTTTAAAGCAATTTAAAGGGATGAAAAGAACAAAAAATTTTTTATTTATACAAAATTTTTTAATAAAATCATTTTGTTAAGCAGATTATATAACCATATTTAGTGCCACATATTGCAAGAAAGATATTTAGCGCCATTGCCTATCAAACTTTTATATAAGGTTCTATTTCAAATCCCTTTCGGCAAAAGTAATCTAAATCAACTTTTAAAAACAAAAAGATGATTTTTAGCATCTTCTTTTTTTAGACTTTACACAGAATGCTGTTTGCATATTTTGATACAGCAGTCAAAAACAACAACAGAACAACAACTTTTGCGTTATCACAGAAATAACTTTTGTGGCATATATCAACAGAAATAACTTTAACAGAAACAACTTTTGTGGCATATATCAACAGAAATAACTTTAACAGAAACAACTTTTGTGGCATATATTATATGTTAATATTTATATATAATATATTATATAATATATATGGAAATAAAAGACTTTTTTGACTTAATAGAATAAACATCAACCATGCTCAAATGTCACTCTTTTTTTCACCCTTCTTGGCTTCCACAAATAAAATTCTGCATTGTATCTAAAAAACATGTTTGATAGAACTTTTGGCACTTGCAAGATAGAATTTTCATGCACTTTAATTTTACAGATAAGACTCAAATGCCTGCGGTTTGAAATAAAGCATTCAAAAACATTTGACAAATTTTAAAAAGTATTTTATACTCTATCTAGAATTTTTGCGAAGACGGGCTTGGAACACCCCGAGCGAAACGCCTAAACCTGCGAAATGGTTAACACAAGGTGCAGACTTTCTGCATAAATTAGGGTGGAACAGCGGTTTACACAAGTCGCCCCTAAACGATAAAGCGTTTAGGGCTTTTTTATTGCCCTAACATATAAAGGAGAACAAAAATGAAAGAAATCAAAGCAACTATGGATAAAATTGTAGCATTATGCAAAAACAGAGGTTTTATTTTCCCAGGAAGTGAAATTTATGGTGGTATGGGCAATACTTGGGATTATGGTCCTGTTGGTGTCGAATTTAAAAACAACATTAAAAGAACTTGGTGGAAAAGATTTGTGCAAGAAGAGCCAAACACATACGGACTTGACGCAGCAATTTTGATGAATAGCAGAGTTTGGGAAGCAAGTGGGCACACCACCTCTTTTTCCGATCCACAAATGGATTGTAAAAAATGTAAAACTCGCCACCGTGCCGACAATTTGATAGAAGCCCATTCAAAAGGCAAGGTTAATCCCGACAAAATGACAAATGAAGAGATGGAGGCATATATTCAAGAACATAGGGTTTGCTGTCCTCGTTGTGGCAACTTTGATTGGACGCCTATTAGACAATTTAATCTTATGTTTGAAACCTCTCGCGGTGTTACAGAAGAAGGTCAAAACAAAATTTACCTTCGTCCCGAAACTGCCCAAGGCGAATTTGTTAACTTTTTGAATGTTCAACGCTCTTGCAGAGCAAAAGTTCCTTTTGGAATTGCTCAAATCGGAAAGGCTTTTAGAAATGAAATCACGCCTGGCAACTTTATCTTTAGGACTATAGAGTTTGAACAAATGGAACATCAATGGTTTTGCAAAAATGGAGATGATGAAAAATTTTATAACATGTTTAAAGAAAAAGCCATGAAATATGTGCTTGACCTTGGCATTGACCGCGAACACCTTCGTTTCCATGACCATGACAAATTGGCACACTATGCACGCGCCGCTTGCGATATTCAATATTTGTTCCCAATGGGATGGAACGAACTTAATGGTATTCACAACCGAAGCGACTATGACCTTTCTCGACATCAAGAATATAGCGGAAAAAGCATGCTATATCTTGACCCATTTACAAATGAAAAATTTGTTCCAAATGTTATCGAATATTCAATTGGCGCAGATAGATTAACCCTTGCTCTTCTGTGCGAGGCGTATGATGAAGAAACTTTGGAAAATGGCGAGACAAGAATTGTTATGCACTTCCACCCTGCCATTGCCCCTTACAAAGTCGCGATTTTGCCACTGCAAAAAAATCTTTCCGACAAAGCAAAGGAAGTCTATAGCAAACTTTCAAAAGAATTTATGTGCGACTATGACGATGCTGGTTCTATTGGCAAAAGATATCGCAGACAGGACGAAATTGGGACACCATTCTGTGTTACAATTGACTTTGACACCCTTGAAAATGACACAGTAACAATAAGAGATAGAGATAGTATGGAGCAGATAAGACTGCCTATCGACAAAATTTGCGAATATGTTGGAGAAAAAATAAAATTTAATTAGAATTTTCTATTGACTTATAAAAACCTAAGTGATATTATTTTACTACAAAAGGAGAGCACTATGAAAAATAACAAAAAGACATCTTCCAAGCAAAACACAGAACAATTTGTAACACTTTATCAAAAAAAAGATGCAGGGTCTTACCAGTATCCATCAATGACGGAAGCACAGGCTATGGCTTTGCGCAAAAGAATGGAACAAGCACGAGAAGAAGATGCTACGCAAAATAGTTAAATGCGCAGAGAAAAAATAGATAAACACGAATATCAAAAACTAACATCCAAAATTGTATTTAGAAATATATATTATAAAGTGTATATTTTAAAGATTTATATTAAAAAATATATATAAATAAAAACTTCCACAAATAAAGCGGAAGTTTTTTTGACATCTATAATTTTTGCTATCAATTTTTATCTTTTTTAATTTTTGACCATTTTTTACTTTTGTAATTGTTTTTTTTGAATTTTTTATCAATTTTTATATTTTTGTTATTATTTTCGATTTTAGTTGCCTTTTAATACCTTGTTTTTAACTTTTTGTTATCAATCGCGCTTGCTCATTAAGAAAAGTGATAAAAACCTTAAGAAGTAGACAAATGATACAAGCATTGATGCAACATAAGTCATTGCCGCAGAATTTAGCATCTTTTTGACGCCAACCATTTCATTTTCATCGGTTATCATGTCATTAAGCATCACCTTTGCCCTTTTTGAAGCATCAATTTCAACTGGCAACGTAACAAGATTTGCAAACAAAATAAGGCCATATACCACAACAATCACAAAAAGCATTATAGTGCCCGCATAGCCAATAAAAATTGAGAGTAAAATGCTTATTATCAAAAATGGTAACAAAAGAGTTGAAGCAAACGAAGAAAGTTTGATTGCCACCTGTCTTATTTTAAGTGGCGCATACCCCTGTTGGTCTTGCAATGCGTGCCCAAATTCATGTGCAACAATAGCAAGCGAAGCGACAGAAGTTGAGTTATAGTTTTCTTGTGAAATGTTTATGCTTTTGTCCTTTGAATTATAGTGGTCGGTTAGTCTTCCCGAACAAGCTCTCACAGTAAGTTGCAAATTGTTTTGCTCGCAAAGTTTGTAAGCAAGCATTTGCCCAGTTATGCCCAAAGATGATGTTTGTTTGCTGTATTTGTCGTAGGCGTTGCTAACCTTGATTTGAGCAACCATTGTGATAATTATTGCCACAAAAATCAAAAAACCAGAGACGATATAAAGATAAAATGTCCAATCCATAAAATCTTACTCCTAATCAAAAAGTTTGTTTTTTCTTGTCATAAAGGTCCACGCAAGCAAAGTTCTAAAGAAGTCTGCCCAGTAAGACAGTATTGCGTCATTCAAGAATTTACGGCAAGATTCCACCTGTTCTTCTGGCAAGACCTCGTTTAAAAATTCTATAGCAAA
>CALVNU010000071.1 GCA_944349915.1 uncultured Clostridia bacterium
AAAAGAAAAGAAGTAAACAAAGTAAAAGCAATAAAAATTTTAAATTGTGATAAAAAGCAATAAAAAACAGTCAAATTTGACTGTTTTTATTTTTTCAATCTTAAATCTGCGCCCTTAATTTGCAAACAAATTGAAGTTGATTTATCAATAATTCTGCTTGAAACCCTTTCGTCATAATAGTCTTGTAAATCTTTTAAATCAAGATTTGATGTTATAATTGTTGGAAGATGCTTGTTTTTGCGTTCATTCAAAATTTGATAGAGAAAATTATTTGTTACATAAGGATTTCTAATTTCTGTGCCAAGGTCATCAATAACTAAAATTTCGCTGTCAAGATATTTTGACAAGATGTCATTTTTTTTGTCTAAATCTTTGCTTGAATAACTTTTTAAAAAATCTTGGTTCATGGCAAAAGCGGTTGTCAACACAACAAGGTGATTGTGAGCAATAAGTTCATTTGCCATACATTTGACAAGGTGCGTTTTTCCAGTTCCTGTGTCTCCAGAAATAAAAATCAAGGTTTTGTTGAAAGGGGATAAACACCATTCTTTCATTTTTGCATAGATTTTTTGCATTAATTGTGGGTCTTGAAAAATATCAAATTTTGAAGAAGCAAAATCTTCAAGTTTATTGAAACCACTTTCGTTTTTTAGCAGTTGATTGACCACTTCAATAAAGCAGGTGCAATATTTGCCGTCAATTATTCCGCTGTCATTGCATTTGTTACAATAATATTGTGGCTCTATTGCGCCAATGCCTAAAATTTTTAATTGTTTTTCAATCTGCTTTTTCAAAAAGTCAATGTTTTCCGATTTTCCACTTTTTGCATTTTCAATCATTTGGTCCACATATTTTTGATATATAACTTTAAATGATGGGTTGTCAAAAGCGGTGATTTTGTTTTGTAATGCTTCATTTTCTGCAGAAACTTTGCGTTTTTCTATTATTTTTTTTGCTTTGTCTAATATTTTTTGGTTCATTATCACTCCTAAATCTCAACATCATCAATCGACTCAAACAATGCGTTGATATCTTCTTTAGAATAACTTCTGCCTTTTAAAAGGGGTGCATTTTTGATATTATCAACAGGTGGCAAATTGTTTTTTGCCTCTTCTATTGTTGAAATTCCCTTTGCGTGCCAATCTGCCAAAACGCGACTTAAATAGCGCATAGGATTATCCTTTCCTTTGGCAAGGGTGGAAGCGTAGTCAATCAAATTGTCGCTCATTTGCCACTCGTTTGTCCATGTTTCATAGTTTTCTCGGTCTATATAGTTGACATGTCTTGAAATTGAAAGGCTTTTAAGCAGTTTTTCGATTTTTTGATTGGTTTTTAAAAGGCCGTCAAGATATTCGGTTAATGCATTCATTGAAATTATACCAAGTTTGTAAAGTTTTCCAACAATTTTATCCATGCCTTCCAGCGTTCTTATAGATTTTTTAAAGCAGTAAGACGCAATTTCAAGCAAAACATCTTTTTCATAGCCATTATTTAGCCATTTTACAACATAGTTTTCAACCACGCTTTCCAGACTTTCATAATAAAGGCCGAGAGTTTTGTTTATATCTTTTGCAAGGTCATAGAGCGCTTTCTTTTGATTTTCAAAGTCTTCTATGACAGGAGGTGTCATAAGTTTCATTTGATAATATTTTGTTGCCGACTGGTCAAGTTTTGCAAGAGAGAAGGAAGAATACTTTTTGATTTTTTTTGCAATATAAACAAGCGTTCCCATATCGAAACCATAGTCTGTAAGCCATTTATCAAGCAGTTCTCTTTCCTCAATGTATGCATTTCTTTTTATTCCAACCGCTTTGAAAAGTTGGTTTATCATGTCGCTTTTTTCTTTAAAAGCAGAAAGTCTTTCTTCAACTTGGATTGCGGTGGTAATGCCTTCGCTTGCCCAATTTTTTGCCACAGTCAAAATATAGTTGTATCCAACTGCGCTTTTCTTGCTGTCCACGCAATATTTCATAATCATAAGAAGGGCTTCTTGTTCCATATGATAGCGCTCTAAAAAATCATAATATTCTCCATATTCGGTTTTAGAGATTTCTCGTTTGCCTTCAAAAATTTCTTGTGCTTGACTGTTAAATAATGAATATTTTTCTGGCTTGTAAAGTTTATTTGATGTTATAACATTTTTAAGTGGAATATATCTCACTTCAACAGGTGAAGTTTTTAAAACCTGCACAAGTCCTTGTTCTTGCCAATATTCAAACGCACCAATAACTTCATCTTCGGTCATATTAAGCGTTTTTGCAAAATTTTCTAGGCTGTTATCAAAAGCGGAAGGTGAAGAACATTTGTAAAGCCCATAAAGATATACCTTTACGCTAACAGGGTCTGCAAATGGCAAAAAACTGTCCATAAAAATATTGTCCACTTCTGTTTTGGAGTTTGCTACATATTCTGTTGAGTATTTACAAAATGCCATAATCTTTTCCTTTTAATAAATAATATCACAAAAAAAATCATTTTACAACAAATTTGTCAATTCAAAAAATTTTTATTTGTCATAACTTTGTTTTTATTTTAGTAGACTACACTATGAAAAAATTTTTAAGAAAACATTTTGTCAAAATTATAATTGCATGCATTTTGCTTGCCATAGTTGTTTCTATTCCTTTTATTTTTAAACAATCAAATGAAAGTTTAAGTTACAACAATTATACTTTATCGTTAACATATAACGACAACTTGAAAACTATTGAAGGAGAGGAAGAAGTTTGTTATTTTAATAATTCAAACAACGCTTTTTCCAGTCTCTATTTTCATCTTTATCCAAATGCTTTTGCAGAGGGGACAACTTCAAAAGTAGTTTCAAACAACAATTTTGACAAGGCTTTTCCAAACGGGGCAAGTTATGGCAAGATAGAAATTTTGCAGGTAACAGACCAGTTTGACAGTCCGCTTGAATTTTCTGTTGGTGGTGAAGATAACAATATTTTGGAAGTGGTTTTGCCCGAAATTCTTTATCCGGATGAAAGCATAAATATAAAAATAAGTTTTGTGTCAAGTTTGCCAAATGCAAATCATCGTTATGGCTATGGAGAAAATACAATCAATATTGCAAACTTTTATCCAATTGCCTGTGTATATCAAGACGGCGAAGGCTTTTTTACACAGCCATATCATTCAAATGGCGACCCGTTTTACAGTGATGTGGCAAACTATAATGTAAATTTGACCGCACCCAGCACATTTGTTGTTGCTTCAAGTGGCGAGCAAATTTCAAAAGTTGAAAATGATGGTGAAACATCTTACAATATTTGCGGAGAAAAAATTCGAGATTTCTGCATTGTGTTGTCTCAAAAATTTGAAATATTTTCCACCACTGTCGATGGTATTACCATAAACTATTTCGGCTATCAAGGAGATAAAGATATGCAGGAAGATGTGGACTTTGCTGGAGAGTGCGTCAAAACTTACAACAGCCTTTTTGGTAAATATCCTTATTCTGTTTTAAATGTGGTTAAAGCCAATTTCGTTCATGGTGGAATGGAATATCCAAATATTGTGTTGATTAGCGACAGTGTTTCTGCTAAAGATTATAAATATGTTATAGCGCATGAAATTGCGCACCAGTGGTGGTATGGCGTTGTCGGAACAAATCAATATCAACATGCATGGATTGATGAAGGCCTTGCCGAATACAGCACCTATCTGTTTTTTGAAGAACATGATGAATATGGATTAAGTTATAACAATATGATTTCAAATGCACTTTCAAACTATAAATTTTTTGTGCAAGTATATGAAAATGTGAATGGAACAGTTGACACCAGCATGGATAGGGCGCTTGACCAATTTGCAACAGAACCAGAATATGTGCAACTAACTTACACAAAAGGGGTGTTGTTGTTTGACAATTTGAGAGAGATGCTTGGCAAGGATAAGTTTTTAAAGGCATTAAAAGAGTTGTATCAAGATTATGCATATCAAAATATATCACCAGCCGAACTAATTGCCAGCCTTTCATCTTCAAGCAATAGGAATCTTGAAAAAGTAATAAAAAGTTGGATTGACGGCGAAGTTGTTATTGCCTAAAACTTAACTTAAATTTATAAAGAAAATTTTAAAATATTTTGTTTATCCTTCTTGAAAATTTTAAAATCTTTTGTTATAATAAAATCATGGAAAACATAAAACTAGTAGAAATAACAAAACAAAATATTGACCTTGCAACAGATGTGCAACTAGATATCTTTCAAATAGAAAGTGGCTATAATCATTTTTTGACTGCAATAAATTCAAACAAAGAGTATTGTTGCTATCTCCTTGTCTATCACAATGACGCTCCTATTGGCGTAACAGGGCTTTATTCAATCGAAGACATTGAACAAACAAATAGCCTTTGGTTGGGGTGGTATGGCATTAAAAAAGAATATCGCAATCATGGTTATGGAACAGAAGTGCTGTTAAAAACAATTGAAATGGCAAAAAATTTCGCAATAAAATATCCAGCCATAAAATATTTAAGACTTTATACTTCAACAAAATTAAACGCAGATGCAATTTTGCTATACAGAAAATATATGGATATTGAAGAAAGGTACACAAACAAAAATGATTATACTTATGATGGAACCTGCCTTATTTTTACAAAAGTTTTGTCTCAAAAAGCACCGCGTAAAAAGTGGAACAACAAGTTTTTAAACATAAACGGCATTATTGATAGTGAAAATTTAGGAACAACACTGTATAGTTAAAATTTTTAGTAATTAGATTTTTAATGACTTCATTAAAATTTAGTGTTTTTTATAATATTATTATAATTTCTTGCTTAAGATGGTTAATTATGAAAAATTAACCATTTTTATATTCATTTTATTTGACTTTTTTGATATAATATTATAAAATAATGATAACATTTGGAGGATGATATGCAAAATTCACATACCACCCCACTTCTTAGAAATGACTTAAAAGAATTTTTAATTAG
>CALVNU010000072.1 GCA_944349915.1 uncultured Clostridia bacterium
ATAATGGAACAATTTGTATTCTTTTCATACTAATCCTCTAACCCCATTAAGTAATCAATTGATACGCCAAAATATTTAGCGAGAATTACAAGTTGAGAACCTTTTACATCTGCTTGACAGTTTTCCCAACGACAAAGAGATGATGAACCAATCTTGACTTCTCTTGCTAATGCTTGAATTGAAAGTCCTTTTTCTTGTCTTAATTCTTTTAATCTTTCTGCAAATATTTTCATATATACCACCTTAATTTTTTATAAGTATATCCCAAACAAGGGATAAATAGTTGACTTTTCCTAAATAGGGATGATATAATTATCCCGAATAAGGAATGGTGAATTATGAAAAATAGAATTAAAACTGAATTGATAGAAAACTTTATAAAAGAAAATAACTTATCTAAAAGTAAGTTTTGTGAGATGTGCAAAATAAGTCAAAGCACATTAAATAAAATAATGACTAATAGTGAGAATTTTAAAATAATTGCACTTTTTAAGATTGCAAAAGTTTAAAAATTCAAATTTTTGAGATGTTTAATTAAAATTTGACAATAAAACGGATAAAAATGAGTTATTTAATAATTTTATTTTAAAAGTATTAATTTATTATGACAAAATTACAATAGTTTACAACACAAGTTTAAACCAAGCCGAAGAAATATATAGCCGTCCAAATGATGACAATAATAAAAACAACAATAATGATAATGGAACGACAATTTATAAAAAAGAAATAGAAATTCCTGGCGATGACAATAAAAAATTGCCGTTTGAGTCCAAACGACAATCTTTTGGCGGCGCCAACACTATCCAGATTGAACTTAAAGCTAAAAAGTATCTGATAGAATTATTAATGAATTATAAATAAGTGGAAATTGACAAATTAATATAAATGTTTTAAAATACTATTTAATAGAGGAATAATATGAAAAAGACAAAACGAATTTTAAGTATTATATTGATTTTGATTTCAATAATATGTTTATTATCTTTAACAATTATATCTTTTATATATGGATTAAAATCAACAGAAAAAAATGAATTTTGGGGTGGTGTATTTGGATCTGCTATATCTATAATTTTTTCTTTTGTAATTTTAATTCTAACTATTCAAGCTAATAATAAACAACAAATAAAATCTGTAAATAAGCAAACGTCAATTCAAATAGAGGATAATTTAAGACAAAAATATATTAATGAAAAAGATAATTTTAAAGAAGCATATAATGCATTAGAAATATTTTTATTTAATTCAAAAACATTTGTAATTGATCCAAATCAATTATCAATAACATTGGATATATTAAACGCTACTTATGCAGATTATAGAAAGTGTATTAATACTTTGACAATTAATACTGGAATATATGAATTGCAAGATAAATGTATTGGGCGCACATTGTGTCATATAAAAAATTATGGAGAAGTTATAAGAGAATTAAAAGAATTGCAAATATTAGTTGAGAAAATTGAAGAATTGGCCGGAGCCGAAAAATATAAAATGATTGCTGATAATTATTGCTTAAGAGAAAAAGAAAATTTATAAAATTGTATAAGGCGATTCTTTAACAAATATAAACAACTGGAGTTTTAATATTATTTAAAAAGATATAAGATACACTAAAAAAAATAAAATAATTTTTGCAATTTTGCCGTTGATTTTATAAATTAAATTATGAATAAGTAATCTATTTTAAAATTTTATTCAAAGATATCTTTATTAGTTAAGTTTTTGGGATAATAATTTATTAAATTATTGTTTTTGCAATGAAATCCACCTATCGTGCAGTTGTTTACTTGAATGACGCCCCAACCATTTTTACAAGGCATTTTAATATTTTTACCTTCTAAATATTGCGCAAGCTTTAAATCATTTATACTAAATTCTATCTTGTTTTTAAAAAGGTGGCCAAATGCCATAAAAAATGAATGACTAGGAATTATAACCCCATTAGAAAACTCTCCAAGCTTTACTCCATAATTTACAACATTATTTGTTAACATTATTTTTGATTTTGGAAGAACCCAAATTTTATTGCCTTTTATTTGTATTCTTTCCTTATCTATTTCAACGCCCGTTTCTTTTAAAAAGTTTTCTATTTCTGGTGTGATGCTATTGCTAATTTTTTTTAACACTGCTTTGCTATCACCACAAGTTTCCGTTTTTTCAAATACTGCGACATATTGTCCTTCTCCATTGGCAAAATGAGGATAAAATCTTCTAGTTTTTTCAAAAGGGAACTCATTATTGATTTTTATTCCTGGTTTTGTAACTTGTTTAATTTCTTCTTTTACATCAATTAACTTAAAAGCAGGATTTGATTTTAAAAACTCATATACAATATTTTCGTTTTCTTCAATGGAATATGTGCATGTTGAATAAATTAAAAGTCCAGATTTCTTTATAGTTTTTGCAACATTGGAAAGTAACTCTTTTTGAATTGAACAACAGCGCTGGATGTTTTTTTCAGACCAAGTACTAATAAGGTTTGGATTTTTTCTAAACATTCCTTCGCCACTGCATGTAGCATCAACTAAAACTAAATCAAAATAATTAAGAAAATTTTTGCAAATATCTTCACTTTTAGCAGATGTAATTATAACATTTTCTAAACCTAATCTTTCCGTGTTAACAACCAGAGCTTTACATCTATCAAATTTTATATCATTTGCTATTACAAAACCTTCACCATCTAATTGATTGGAGATTTGTGCTGTTTTTCCACCAGGAGCAGCACAAAGGTCTAAAACCTTCCAATTTTTTTTTATGTCTATAGAGTTGATTGGTATCATTGCTGCTGGTTCTTGCATATAAAACATTCCTGCTTGGTGGCAGACTTCTCCTCCCATATGCAAATTTTCATCTAATAAAATAAAACCATCTTTATTATAAGAAAGTTTTTTTAAATTATAAGGGCAAATTTTCAAGAAATCAGATACTGATATCTTTTTGGTATTCACTCTTAGCCCTCTTACATTTTTCTGTGAAAGAATAGAATTTTTAAAAATTTCATATTCCTCATTAAGAATATTTTTCATTCTTGTTTCAAATTTTTCTGGTAAGGTTATACTCATAAAATCCTCCTTATGTTTATTTTAACTTAATTAAAATCTATCATTTAAGAGTGTTAAATCCAGTTAGCAATAGTTTTAAGATTTTAAATCTTTTCCAGCAGTAAGAATTGATACCGCTGATATTTCAGAACTATGAATAGATTCTTTATTGTTAACTTTTACAATAAAATCTTTTATGTTTTTTCCCATAATTTTATTTAGTCTATCTACTATATTTCTAGCGATATCTTCAACAAATTTAGGCCCGCCATCAACTTCTTTAAAATTTGAGCCTTCCCAATAACCACCAGTGTACGCAACTTCAGTTACCCACTTTTCATCTGGTCTTTTTAAAATTGAGTAAGTAGGTGCAGAAGCTGATTTTGTGATAATTTCCAAAATATCTTCAATCCAAAGTGGATTGGTTTTTGAGAGTTCTACTTTGACTTGTATTTCATATTTTTGACTATTATCTCCAAATCCACTTTATTTAATTTTATTTTTAAGGTTTTGAGGCAAAGAATTTACCATGGACAATTCTTTATTTGTTAATGTGTATTTAAGCAAGCTCATTTCTTTTGAACATGGACATAAACTCATTTCGGTTGATTTGACAGTTAAAAAATTTTTTATGCTTTGACATTCTATTGTTGTTTCCATTTCTACATAAACATATTTAGGCGAATATATATTTGTAATAGGTGTTTGATTGTATATTATATAGTCAAAACCTCCTTTTATATAAACATTATCAGTTTGATGAGCATTTTTTAATTTTTTAGCAAATTCTTCGAAGTTGGAAAAGCCTTTATTTTTGTTTTCAGAAATTACTGTAAAAATACTGTTCCCAATCCTGGACATATTGATTCCTTTTGTATTTGAGTCTAAAGAACAGTATGAATTTATATTTGCCAAAACAGATTGTTTATGTTTGTTTTTTGAACGAATTAGCATATTGGCTTTAATTCCTTCTACTCCAACTTTTTCTATTGAAATTTTAGGAAAACCATTTGTTTCTTTTTGAATATCTGGAAGATTTTTCATTGTTTCTCCTTATTGCAAACAGTTGAATAAATTTTCAAAATTGAATTTATAATATTACTTAAATTATATTTTCGTTTATAAACATTATAGGCGTTATTAGATAAGGTTAATGATTTTTCATAACTAGAAAATATATTTATTAAGCTCTCATAAATTTCTTGAGTAGAGCCAGAATTAATTAAAACGCCACTATTATATTTTTCATTAATTACTTCACAAACGCCCCCTACATTTGTAGCTATTATTATTCTTTTACGAGCCATTAATTCTAATATCGATGTTGGTATACTTTCAAATAATGATGGTTGTATAAATATCAAGTGTTTTTTAGCTATTTCGTCTATTCCATATAATGGTTTAAAAACTCCTTCAAAAACGACACTGTCTTTTATGTTTAAAGCTTTAACCAATTCTTTCAGGTGCATTTCATCTATGCCATGTCCATATATGTGTAACGATGCACTTGGAAATTTATCTTGTACTTTTTTCCAAGCACCTAACAAAAAGTCAATACCTTTTTCTGGCGAAAGTCTACTGATACAACCCACAGATAAAAATTTTTCTTTCTCAAAACCGTAATTAGATTGAGGTTTGTTTAATAAGTGTGGTACTAAAAATATTTTACCATTGTAATTATTAAAATTTTTTATTCCTTTCTTTGATTTGACACAAGTAGCAATAAATGCGTCAATTTTGTTTATATATTTTTTTAACTCTGGTTGATACCAATGGACAGTATTTTCAGCGGGGGTGGTCCATTCAGTAGCCACAATAGGAATTTTTTTAAATTGACTTTTGTCGTTCTCCAACCATGAAATTACCATTTTCCCG
>CALVNU010000073.1 GCA_944349915.1 uncultured Clostridia bacterium
CAGCAACCGCTCTTTTTGCAACACAATTAGATTATTTGCGTGTGCTTGTCTGCTGGAGCGAAGCGACAGCACTTGTATATGACAAGCACACGTCTAAGTGCCAAATTCTTAATCTTTAAAATAACCGATATTACTTGATTTGCTAGAATCAAATGAAAAATTACAAATAGATGCAACTAATCCGTAAATTCCAAAAGTAATTATTGATAAAAAGAAATAAGCCAATGTTCTAGATTTAAATCCTTCTGGTTTTAAAGAAGTGTGATTAATTATAAAACTTCCAATAAAGCCTAAAAAGAATGTTAATAAGAAACGAACCACTTTATTATTATCCATAAAATCCTCCCTAATAAGGAGTTTAGCATATATGTGGGGGGGGATGTCAAGCAAATATTAATAAATTTGTCGAAATATGCAAATATATTATTTTTCACTAGTTTCAAAATACCTAGACCTTAGTTTGATTTATTTTTTATCGTTAACAATAATTTTATGTGCTTTTAATTTGCTAGCAAACAAATATTTTTGAATTATCTTTTATAAACAATAAAAATCAAAAATTTTATCCCATTTTTGAAAGTTTTTTATCTATTAAGTTGATTGCGTCATTTTTTGCAGATTGATAAAGGTGGCTGTAAGTTTCCAAGATTTGTTTTTCTCTGTCGCCAACAAGTTCGGCAATAACCTTGGTGGAAACATTTAAGTTGACAAGCAAACTGACATAGGAATGTCGAAAGCCGTGTGGAGAAATTTCTGGCACACCGCTTTTTTTGATGTCGCTTTTAAGATGTCGTCTGATTGTGCTTTCGCCCAAAGGTTGAGCGCCACCAAAAAGGAATGTTGATGAAATATTTTGCTCTTTTTTCCACTTTTTGTATTCTTCAATTTTTTTCTGTAAAACTTTTGGTATTTGTTTTGTAACAATTTTATAGTTTTTTGTGGCTTTAAGTTTTTGATTTGATTTGTCTGACCAAGACTTGTTTATTATGATTTGATTGCCTATAACATCATTATCACCAAGCGCGCGTATTTCGCTAAACCTTGCACCTGTGTACATAAAAGTTGACCAAAGAGTGTCCCACAAAATACCATCTACCGAATTTATAAATTTGTTAAAGGTGTCAAGTTCCCAAAATTTTGCAACCTTTATAATATCTTTATTTTTAGGAATTTTTATATATCTCAATTTGTTTGGAATGTCATAGACTTCTTCACAAAAACTTAAAAATGAGTGTAGCACCCCTCGAACTTTGTTTAGATATCTCCAGGAATATTGTTTTGCGGTTTTTGGATTTAGTTTGTTCCATAAATTGTTTTGCCAGGCAAGAAAATCCGACTTTGTTAGCGTTTTTAAGTTGCGATTTTTAAAATATGGAGAAATATATGTGGAAAAAATATGCCGTTTTTCATATAGTGTGCTTTCGGCATTTTCTAGCGTACAATTTACAAAATACTTTTCAAGCATAAGGTCAAATGTTAAATTAGGTTGCAGGGCGGTGCTTTGAAGATATGTAATGTAGGCATTGTAGGCATCTTTTTTAGTCTTAAAGTCTTTCAATTTTTTTATAACAAAGTGGTCTTGGCAGGGCACTTTGAAAGATACAGACCAAGTTTTTGTTATAGAACTCCCGCATTTCTCACATTTTTTCTGCTTGTCTTTGTGGGTGTATTTTTTGCATGTAGAACAATAATAATGTTGCTTAAAGTTTGGCATTTCAAAAAAAATAATACCATAATCTTGATTATTTTCAAACAAAAAATCGTTTGAATGGACAAATTTCGAATTTTAACTTGAAATTTAAAGAAAAAAATGCCAAATTAGCATTTTTATGTTTGAATGTATTTAGAATGTTTAGTGAATTTTCTATCAAATAACTGTAGCAAAATTAACATTTTTATTTTGTAAAAAATCTTTATGAAAATTTGAGAGATTAATTTGTTAGCGACCTTTTAAACATTTGATAATTTGCAGATGCATTTGTTAGATTTTAAAATTATAACAAATTTTTAAGTTTTTGTTTTTCTAGCCGTTTTTTATAGAGATTGTTGCAACAATTTATTAATGCAAATGCAACAAAACTTATTATTACTGATAAAATTATAAGCACAACATTTCCAACTGCATAGCCTAGTGCGTTATAAAGAAATTGAACAGGGGCACTGGTCGGTCCAAAATATGAAAGGTTGCCACCTATTGCCAAACTTAAAACTGTGCACAAAACAAAATATCCACCAACGCTAAGACCGCTCATAAAAAAGTCTTTAAATCTAAAATCGTAGAGTTTTACAAAAATCATATATAACGCACCAGCGAGCATGCAGAAATGATAAAACCTGCTGTGCAAATTCATAACAAAACTGTAAGTGCTAAAGCCGGAGACATTAGGCAAAATAAAAAGATAGCAAGCGCCTATAACAACACACGGAATGATTGAAAGCGCTTTTGCAATTCTTGTTATGTTTTCTTTTTTTGAGTGGCAAATGATTGGATAGGTGAACATAATTAGCGAGCAAAACACAATCGGGTAGCGTTGTGGAGGATATTGTGCTTGCACAGAAATATGATAAAAGATTTTAACAAACTCTAAAATTATCAACATAACATAGAGAAAAATGAGAGGTTTGAGTTTGTCGTTGTAACTTTTTTTCTTAAATTTTGCGGTGCATATCCATACAAAAGCCACGCAAAACAATGCGCCTATCAAGTTTGGAATGCCATGAAATATAAATTTATCCATTGTTTGTCTCATCTAGGGTTATTTTGTTTTTTGTTTTTAAAGTGAAGTTCCAACAGATAAATTCCATAAACGGCACCAATAGAAATCAAACATACAATCAAAGCAATTCCCCACATCAAAGTGATGGCTTCTTTTGTTTCCCAGAAAGTGATAACAAGGCAGTCAAGCACGGCAAATATAATAAGTGCTATGCTTGCCCAAAGGTTTGCAAAAGGAGAAAGTTTAAAGTCAAACATGATTAAGATTGCGATTGACAAAACTGTTCCGCACTCAAGAAAATAGAGTGCTTTTGCAACAGCGTTTGTGTCTAACGCATTTGTATAGACAGAATTGTCAAATAATGCCCAAATAATTGGTATAAGACTTGTCAAACAAAATGCGCCTTTAAAAATATTGCCAACTTTGTTTTTGTTGAAAACGGCAAACAAGCAAATAATGCAGGAAAGGGTTATAAATGAATATGGGACATCTTGAGAAGGTATAATCGCACCTTCATAATAGGAGGCAACAACAAAAAATCTTAAAAGTTCCATTGCTAAAAACAAAATGGTAAGCCCGACAATAAGTTTTCGCGTCAAATGTTCGCGATTGAAAAGTTTTCTTCCAACTAGCACTATAACTGGGAAGAATATTGAAATTAAAATCAAAGACAATATATCAAGCATTTTGGAGTTCCTCCTTTATTTTGTTTTTGTTTCTTTTTCTTTGGCAAAGTGCAATTATGCCATAAACTGCAACGCATAGGATAAAGAATAAAATTACCACAAAACAGTTGCCTACCACATAGCCAAAATTGTCATATATGATTGCAAGGTAAGAACTGTTTGGCCCGAAATAGGAAATATCCCCACCAATAAACAGACTTAATACTGTGGAGAATAGAATATAGCCACTTAAAACCGCAAAAAGAGGGAAACATTTTTTGAATTCAAATGTATAGAGTTTTGAAGTCAACAAATAAATTGCAACAGCAAGCATTGCTCCATGATAAAGATAACTATGTCCTTGAATTAACGACATATTAAACTGCCACTGGACAGCAACAAAGAGTGCAAAAATTATAAAAGCAGGAATTATTGAAAAACTTTTTGCAACTTCGCTGTATCTGGTTTTCTTGAAACAGAAAAGTGGATAGGCAAACATTATCATAGAGCAGAAGACAATTGGGTATCTGCTTGGTTCATATTTTCCTGTGGTTGAAATAAGATAAAAGATTTTGAAAAACTCAAGCGCCACCAGCACAAAGAATACAATTTTGATTGGCAACATTTTTTTCTCTTCGCTTGCGTTCTTTAAAAATATTGTGCAAAGCGTCACAAACAAAGCCACCAGCACAAGCGTTATCACAAGCGGAACTATGTAATTTAAAACCATAACATCTCCTTTTGTGTTATTGTATAACAAAAGCCTATAATTAATCAACTTAATTTGCAAAATTTCAACAGAGACGGAAACGGTTTTCAAAGATTCATTTGTAAAAAAAAGAGATATTTTCTTGTATATTTTTCAAATTTATGGTATATTTAAGAAGAAAGGAGAACAAAAATGGCAAATGTAATCAGAAACATGAATTTTAAACCTATTATCGAAAAAATCGAATATACAAGAGAGCGCGAGCCTCAACCAAATGACAAAATCAATATGAGAGTTTGGGACGAAATGAAAGTTGAAAGACTTCGCTCTGACGCTGTAAAGGTTATTTTGACTCGAAATGTTGAGCCAGACCCAAAGACGATTTTTTCAATTAAGGTTTCACTTGGCATCGAATGCCTTATCAACACATCAGAATATGAAAAACTTGACGACGATGTTGAATATTTTAAAAACAGCCAAATTTCAAGAGTGCTTGCAAGCACTGTCTCTTGCATTTTGTCTGAACTGACACTTCATTCACAAATCGGCGCAATGGTTACAGCACCAATCGTGCAATTTCCACAGTAATTGAGGGCTTGATGTGAAAATTGAAATAAAACGATTGACACAAGAGGCAATAGAGCAAATTGACCAAGTTGCAAAATGGCAATATAAAACATGGGGTAAAGAAAGCGG
>CALVNU010000074.1 GCA_944349915.1 uncultured Clostridia bacterium
ATACCATAAAAGACTATACTAAAGATAACTAAACACTTTTAACAAGTCCTGTTGCATTTAATTTTTCACTACGTGGGTTCTTTCAAATTTGTTGAAAAATGTTATGTTTTTGTTGTATTTCATCATTTTTTCAATAATTTTTTTCGCAAATTCGCTTTAACAGATTTTGTCCAATCCAAACATTCAACAAAAATTTTTTATAATTATTTTTTAAATCTATAGGCAAGATTTGAAATAGTGCCCGCCCCCATGATTAAAAACACTTTGTTTTTGTCTGCAACTTTTTCAATATAAGAAAAGCACTTGTCAAAGTTTGAAAAATACCTAACAGTCTTATTATATTTTGAAATGCCCTTTGCTAAAAATGTTGAAGTTATTTTTGGCAAGGGTTTTTCGCGTGCGGGATAAATGGGCAGAAGCCAAACTTCATCGCTTTGTTCAAAAGCAGAGCAAAATTCATAATATAAATCGCGCGTTCGAGAAAAGGTATGTGGCTCAAAAATAGAAATCAAATGTTTATCACTTCCCTCTTTAACCGCTTTTATGGTTGCAACAATTTCGTCTGGGTGATGGGCATAGTCATGAATCACAACCGCATCTTTTACTTTTCCAACAAATTCCATGCGCCGATTTACGCCTTGATAGGTTTGCAGTGCATCTTTTATTATCTGCAAAGAAATTCCGCAGGCAATTCCAACCGCTATTGTAGCAAGGGCATTATAAACATTGTGTCTGCCAATTGCCCTAACTTTGACCTTGCCAAAATTTAGTTGTAAAAACAAAAGTTCAAAAGTTTCAAACTCACCTTCACGCTTAATATTTATCGCCTGCAAATCGGCTTTCTTTTCAATTGCATAGGAAAAAGTGTTTAAAAATTTTAACTCTCTTGCAGATTTGTCATCATAATTTACAATCAAAACGCCATCTTTTTTGATATTTTTGACATATTTTTCAAACGATTTATGATAATTTTTGCTGTTTTTAAAATAATCAAGGTGGTCGGGGTCTTCGTTTAGCACAACTGCAATATCACTTGAAAGGCACAAAAAACTGTCTTTATATTCGCAAGCTTCTGTGATAAAATATTTGCTTTGCCCAAGCCTTACATTGCCAGAAAATTCTTTCATTATTCCGCCAACATGCATTGTTGGGTCTTTGTTTGCCACAACAAAAAGATGGCCTATCATAGATGATGTTGTGGTCTTTCCATGACTGCCCGCCACCGAAATGCAATAATAATCTTTTGAAAGATAGCCCAAAAGTTCGCCCCTGGAAATCACCTTTTTGTTTAAAGAAGTGGCATAAACAAATTCTTTGTCATTCTTTGAAATAGCGCTTGTATAAACAATCAAATCGGAATTATCTATAAGAGTTTTGTCAAAACTATGCACCACCTTGATGCCTTTTTTCTGCAAGTTGACTGTGATTTCTGTAACAACTTTGTCGGAGCCTGTAACCACCTTGCCTTTAGATTGCAAAATAATGGCAAGTGCAGACAAAGATATTCCGCCAATGCCAATGATATGTATATTTTTTATTTCTTCCAAATTCATATAACACTATATGAAAATAAAAAAACAAAAGTGCTTTAAAGGTGGCATCGATAAAAAAAATTTCATATAAATGACTATGATAATTTTAGATGAGCCTTTGGCAAAAATCACAAGTGTTGGTGTTGGCGGAAAATGCAAAAAAATTTTCATGCCAGAAGATGAAGAAGAGTTTATAAATTTGCTAAATAGTTTTGAAGAAAATCAAGAAAGTTATAAAGTGATAGGAAATGGAACAAATCTGCTTTTTAGTGATGATTTTCACGACTTTTATGTGATTTCAACACGAAAAATGACAAAAAAAATGTCGAAAAGAGAAAATTATTTAACTTTTTCTGCATCTGCTTCGCTGTTTGATTGTTATAATTTTGCACTTAAACATAGCCTTAGTGGCTTTGAAAGACTTGCTCATATTCCTGGAAATGTTGGCGGAGCAATTTCTTCTGGAGCAAGTTGTTATGGGACTGCAATATTTGACAGGCTGGAACAAGTCAAAATTTATCATAACAAAAAAATTAAAATGCTAAACAAAAATGATATAGAAAAAGGATATCATTTTTCTTGCTTTCTAAAAAATGATTTGACCCACCCTTTTGTGATTTTGTCTGCAAAATTTTTGCTTGAAAAATCATATAAGTGCAATATCTACAAAACCTATCTCGACATTGCAAGCAAAAGAAGATTAAGCCAACCAATTGGAAAAAGTTATGGTTGCACTTTTAAAAATTACAACGGACAAAGTAGCGGAATGCTTATTGAAAAATGCGGACTTAAAGGGGCAAAAAAAGGTGGCGCTCAAATTTCAAATGAGCATGCAAACTTTATTATAAACAAAAATAATGCAACCTTTGAAGATTTTGTATTTTTAATAGAACTTGCCAAACAAAAAATAAAAAGCAACTTTGATATCGACCTTGATGAAGATGTTGAAATAATAAAATAAAAATAATGAAAAAATAGTAAAAAAATAATGAAAAAAATATAAAAAATGCAAAATAATTATAAAATTAATGCAAATAAAATTAAACATTATACAAAATCATTGTGAAATAATATTCAATAAAAAAAGCAGAAAAGTCTGCTTTTAATACCCCAATTTTTTAAGACTGTTATCGCTATTTCGCCAATCTTTATCCACTTTAACAAAAATTTTTAGAAGCACCTTGCCACCCAGAAGTTCTTCTGCAAACTCTCTTGCCTTTTGTCCAATCTGTTTTATCATTTTTCCGCCTTTGCCAATAACAATACCTTTATGTCGTTCTTGTTCGACCACAATAATCGCTTCAATAATTGTGATGTCTTTTTTCTCTTCAAATCTTTCAATTTCAACAGCCATTCCGTGCGGAATTTCATCTTCCAAAAGATTGAGTGCGTTTTGCCTAATTTCTTCTGCAACAATAAATCTTAAACTTTTATCTGTATAATCATCTTCTTCAAATGGAACATTTTTCACTTCACTTTTAGGCATCTTGTCAATTATGTATTGCTTTAATTTATCAAGTCCCTCACCTGTTAAAGAAGAAATCTCAAAGTCGGCATTAAAAGTTTGTATCCCCTTTTTGTCAATCTTTGTTTTTATCATAACCTTTGGCTCTGGAAGATGATTGTAGTAGTCTTGTTCTTCTTCATCAATCCCCTTTGTGCCGTCAACTAAATATAAAATGAGATCCACACCAGAAATCGCAGTGCGAACATTTTTCATCATTTTTTTATCAAGTTTGTTTTTGCTTCTATGCACGCCAGGAGTGTCCACCAAAACAATTTGAAAGTTCTCGCCGTTTAAAATTCCCAATATATTATCACGCGTTGTTTGCGGTCTGTTTGTTACAATGGCAACCTTATGCCCAACCAGCGCATTTACCAAACTACTTTTCCCAGCATTTGTTTTTCCAATAATTCCAACATAACCAAAACTATACATTTTCACCTCGTTTGATGTTTAAACTTGACAAAATTTTTTCCGACATTTCATTCATTGCTTTTTCATCCTGTTTTTCTATATGGTCATAACCCAGCAAATGGAGCAATCCATGAAGTGCTAAAAAGGCTATTTCTCGTTTAAGGCTATGCCCATAATCTTTTGCTTGTTTTTTTGCCCTTTCTTTGCAAATAACAATGTCGCCAAGTCGCAAAATTCCATCCGGCTCGATTTCATCTTTAAATTGTTCCAACTTTTGTTTATAATTCATGTCAAGCAAAGGAAAAGATAAAACATCTGTAACTTTGTCAACATTTCTATATTTTTTGTTAAGTTCTCTAATTTTTTCCGCTTTTACAAAAGAAACTGCCACCCCGCAATCTATGTCAAAATTGCCAGTTGACAAAAGAGCAACTGCAAAAATTTTTCTTATCATTTTTCTTGTAAAAAAATCAATGTTGTGAAATTGAATTATCATAGCCATCTCCAATATCAAGCGAGGTGGTTAAAATACATTTTAAATAATACACTCCCGCCATTTCTTTTACTAAAGTTTTTTCATCTTTTATTATTGCATTTTCTGGCAAATAAATCAAGGTTTTTTGACGAAGATTTTCAAATAAAGTTGTTTTTTCTTCTTCAAAATTTTTTATTATTTCAATGGTTTTTGTTTCATAAAAGGTGTATTTTGTGTAAATTAATGGCAAAATGTTGTTTTCTGTTAAATAGCAAGAAGACTTTTCGGTTTCATAATTTTCAAATTGATTTTCACTGGTGTTTGAATAAACAACAAGTCCCCAAAGAGTAACCTGTGAACAAACCACTTTGCGTCCAGTGCGTTGTTCAACAATTTGATATTCATAAAAAACCTCTTCTTGTTCCACCCAAACATCGGCCATAATTTCCGCCTTAGGTTGAACAGGCATTTCGTTGCCATCTCCATCGACAACATATGGATATACAAGAATGTCTCCTTTTCTAACAATATCCCCTTCTTTAACATTAAGCGTTCCTTGCACAAGATTAATTTGTGTTATCAGGCCATCATAACTGCTTATAAGTGGCTCAAAATCATCATTCATTTCGTTAGGGATAACGGCTTCATTGATGTTTACAATCAAAGATTGCCCTATAATTGCAACACTAACCGAACTTACTTGTTCAAAATTATCTTTAATTGCAATCTCAATAGATTTGGTGTCAATCAAGTTTTTCATGCGCGAAGAAAGGTTTTTGTTGACAAAAGAGATAATTTCTGTTTGATTAAGATTGTCACAACCCCAAACTTC
>CALVNU010000075.1 GCA_944349915.1 uncultured Clostridia bacterium
GATCAGAGGAACAATGATAATTGGTATAAGAAAAAATGGTAAAACAGTTATTGCCGGCGATGGACAGGTTACGCTTAGCGAAAGCGTGATTTTTAAATCAAACGCACACAAGGTTAAAAGAATTTATAATGATGAGGTTGTGGTTGGCTTTGCTGGAAGTGTGGCGGACGCATTCTCACTTTGCGAGCGCTTTGAAAATATGTTAAACAAATTTTCTGGCAATCTTATGCGCTCTGCTGTTGAACTGGCTGGCACTTGGAGAGAAGATAAAGCAAGCAGGCAACTAAATGCAATGATGATTGTTGCAAACAAGCAGACTCTTTTGATTTTGAGTGGAACTGGTGAGGTTATAGAACCAGACGACAATGTTTGCGCTATTGGCTCTGGTGGAAATTATGCTCTTGCAGCAGCAAAGGCACTTATGCAAAATACAAAACTTTCTGCAAAAGAGATTGCTCAAAAGTCTTTGGATATTGCTGGTCAAATTTGTGTGTTTACAAATGACCATATCACTGTTGAGGAGGTGTAATATGAACTTGACTCCTAGAGAAGTTGTTGAAGAACTTGACAAATATATCATTGGACAGGCAAAGGCAAAACGCGCAGTTGCTATTGCTTTAAGAAACAGATATAGAAGAAGTAAGTTGCCAAAAGAGATGAGAGAAGAAATCACTCCAAAAAATATCATTATGCGCGGTCCAACAGGCGTTGGCAAAACAGAAATTGCAAGAAGGCTTGCAAAACTGGTAAATGCTCCTTTTATCAAAATTGAAGCAACAAAATACACAGAAGTTGGCTATGTCGGCAGAGATGTTGAAAGCATGATTCGCGACCTTGTGGAAGTTGCGGTTAGACTTGTTAAAGATGAGCAGGTGCATGAAATTGAATCTAAGGTTAGACCAATTGTTGAAGATAAACTTGTCGATGCAATTTGCGATGCAAGGCGGGCTAAAAATATACAAGTTGACAAAACAGATGTTATGAATGATTTAAGAGCAGGCAAACTTGAAGATGAACAAATCGAAGTTCTTGTAAAAGAAGAAGCAAAGCCTATGCTTGCAGTTGGCGGACCAGATATTAGTTTAGGTTCTATGTTTGACGGACTTTTGCCTCAAAGAAAAAAGAAAAAACACCTTTCTGTTGCAAGGGGAAGAGAAATTTTGATGGCCGAAGAGGCCGACAAAATTATTGATAAAGACAATGTTTATGCCGAGGCTATTCGCAGAACAGAAGAAGAGGGCATTATCTTTATTGACGAAATTGATAAGATTATCGGTAAAGCGGGTGGCTCGGTAAATCAAGATGTCTCCAGAGAGGGCGTTCAACGAGATATCTTGCCTATTGTTGAAGGTTGCACAGTTGCAACAAAATATGGCAATGTAAAAACAGACTTTATCTTGTTTATTGCATCGGGCGCATTTCATGTATCAAAAATTGAAGATATGATTCCAGAACTTCAAGGGCGCTTTCCAATAAGGGTGGACCTTGACAGCCTAACAAAAGAAGATTTTAAGAAAATTTTATCGGAACCTAAAAATTCGGTTACAAAACAATATTCAAGCATTTTAAAAGTTGACAACATTGACCTTGATTTTACAGATGACGCACTTGATGAAATAGCAGAAATGGCATATAATGAAAATGAAACAAGCGAAAATATTGGAGCAAGGCGTTTGCATACCGTTATGGAAAGCCTGCTTGAAGATATTTCTTTCAACGCATCTGGCGACCACCCAATGATGAAGGTTAAAATAGACAGAAAATATGTTCAAAATGCCTTTAAAGAAAGCAAGAAAAAATTTGACCTTAAAAAATATATCTTGTAAGGTGCAATGTGGATAAATCTAGAACAGAAATATTGATTGGAAAAGATGGCGTTAATGCCCTTTCAAGCAAAAAAGTTGCAATTGTTGGCGTGGGTGGTGTTGGAGGCGCCTGTGCAATTACTCTTGCAAGATGTGGCATTGAAAACTTTAAACTTATTGATTTTGACAAAGTTGCATCATCAAACTTAAACAGACAGGTGGTGGCTTGGCAAAGCACCATTGGCAAAAACAAGGTTGATGTGATGAAAGATATGATTTTGGCAATAAACAGCAGTGCAAAAGTTACAGCAATTTGTCAAAGACTGGGCAAAGAAAATTTATATTTGCTTGATGATGTGGATATTGTTGTTGACGCTATCGACTCTGTTGCAGACAAGGTAGAACTTATTTGCTATTGCAAAGAAAACGCAATAAACATTATATCTGCAATGGGCGCAGGCAACAGGGTAGAAGTGCCAAAGTTTGAAGTTACCGACATATATAAAACTCATGACGATGGGCTTGCAAAAGTTTTGCGCAAAAAACTTAAAGAGCGAAATATAAAAAATCTTGAGGTGGTTTGCAGTTATCAAAAACCTATCGAAAACAAGACGGGTATTATTGGAAGTATTGCTTATTTCCCAGCAATGTGCGGTATGACTATTGCTGGAGAGATTATAAACAAAATTTTAAGGAGGGAAATATGAAAATTATCAACGAAAAAGAATTTGAAAATGAAATTAAAGAAGGAACAGTTCTTGTTGACTTTTTTGCAACTTGGTGCATGCCTTGCAAAATGATGGGACAAATTTTGGAAGATGTTGACAAAGCGCTTGACGGCAAAGGTAAAATTGTAAAGGTTGATGTTGACCAAAACGAAAATCTTGCTCGCCAATTTGGAGTTATGTCAATTCCAACCCTTGTGCTTTTTAAAGATGGCAAAATGGTTAGCAAAAATGTTGGCGTTATGCAAAAAAATGACTGCTTAAATCTTTTTAAATAAAATCTGCTTTCTGGCAGATTTTTTTTGCGTAATACACAAATTTTTCAAAAATTTACCGTTTTTATGTATAAAATCATGTATTTTTACTTGAATTTGCTTAATTTTGACAATTTTATGCTTCTAAAGTAAATTTATGTTAAAATTTTAAAATTATTGCAAATTAAAACTATTTTTTAAATTGCTATTGACTTTATAACGATAAAATGTTAAAATAACCATAACTAAAAAGAGGTGTTTTATGAGTAGAAAAGTTTATTTAGATAATGCTTCAACCACTTTTGTGTCAGGGGAAGTTTTGTCAGAAATGTTGCCTTGCTTTAATGCTCTTTATGGCAACAGCAATTCTTTGCATAGTTATGGACGAGATGCAAGCGCGATTGTTGACAGAGCAAGAGACCGTATTGCACACGCTATCAACGCTAAAAAGTCAAATGAAATTTATTTCACTTCTGGTGGAACGGAAGCGGATAACTGGGCTATAAAAGGTATTGCAAGAGCAAATGCATCAAAAGGAAAACATATCATCACATCTTCAATTGAGCATCATGCTGTGCTTGACAGTTGCAAACAACTTGAAAAAGAAGGATTTGAAGTTACCTATCTTCCTGTTGATAAATATGGCCTTGTATCTGTTGCAGAACTTATTCATGCAATAAGAAAAGACACAATTCTTGTTTCCATAATGGCTGTCAACAATGAAGTTGGAACAATTCAAAACATAAAAGCACTTGCAAAAACTGCGCATGATTACGGGGTTATTTTCCACACAGATGCTGTTCAAGCGATTGGTGCTTTCAAGATTGATGTTCAAGATATGGAAATTGATGCTATGTCAATTTCGGCACATAAAATTTACGGACCAAAAGGTATCGGTGCTCTCTACCTTAAAAATGGTATCGCTATTGAAAACTTGATTGACGGTGGCACTCAAGAGCGTGGAAAGCGTGGTGGTACTGTCAATGTTCCTTTTGTTGCAGGTCTTGGGAAGGCTGTTGAAATTGCTTGCCGAGATATTGCAATAAATCAACAAAAATTAAAAGCAATTCGTGATTATTTTATTAAGAGTGTAAACGAAAAAATAGAATATGTTCAAATTAATGGACACCCACATCAAAAAATCAATGGCACAGTTAATATGTCGTTTGAAATGGTGGAAGGAGAATCTCTTTTAATGCTTCTTGACCTTGACGGAATTGCTGTTTCAACAACTTCTGCTTGTATGAGCAATGCACTTGAACCTTCTCATGTCTTAAGGGCAATGGGATTGGAAGACGAACTTGCTCAAAGTGCAGTACGCTTCTCTTTTGGCAAAAACCTTTCAAAAAGCGATATTGACTATGTGGTTGATTGTCTTGTTAAAGATGTTGAAAAACTTAGGTCAATTTCGGCACTTACCAAAGCAGGAAGGAGGTAGTTATGTATAATCAAACTGTTATGTCAAAATTTTTAAATCCAAAAAATGCAGGCATTCTGCGTGGTGCTAATGCAACAAGCAAGGCTGGCAATTCAAGTTGTGGAGATATCATCAAACTTTATTTGCTTGTTGATGAAGAAGGCATTATTTTAGAAGCAAAATTTAAGGCTTTTGGTTGTCCTGCAACTATTGCTTGCTCCGACATTGCCTGCGACCTTGTTGAAGGTCTTCAAATTGACGAGGCACTCAATGTTTCTAGCAAAGAAATCTTTGATGAACTTGGTGGGCTTGAAGATAACAGAGTTTATTGCTCTGTGCTTGCAGAAGATGCAATAAAACTTGCTGTTGAAGATTATTACAAAAAAGCAGCAAAAAACAATAAATAAATCTGCAATCATATATTTTAGATACATTTTTTGCAT
>CALVNU010000076.1 GCA_944349915.1 uncultured Clostridia bacterium
ACTTTCGTTTTCGCCTACTTTAACAGTTGTCAATCTTCTCACCACCTTCTAATTTTAAAGTTCTTTTCTATTATAATTTTAAAAAAGACAAAAGTCAAGAAAAATTTGAATATTTTTCGCTATTACTTTATTTTGGCTAGCACGCCATCTTTATAAGGTTTAATAAAATCAACATCAATCACCATATTATCAATATTTTGAGTGGCTAAAATGTAACACTTGATATAATTTTCGCTATAGCCAACAAAATATTCCCCTTCTTTTTCTTCAACGAGCACCCGACCGCCACTATTTTTATCAATAAAAGTACGGCGAAGTTTGCTGTCAAGTTGTTCCAGTCTTTTTGCCCTTTGTTTTTTAACTTGCCCTGGCAAATCTTTCAATTGACTTGCAACCGTTCCATCGCGCTTTGAATATTGAAAAATATGCAGTCCCGAAAAAGCCATCTTTTCAATAAAATTATAACTTTCTTCAAACAATTGCTCGGTTTCTGTTGGAAATCCAACAATAACATCGGTTGTTATTCCTGGACAATTAAAATATTTTCTTATTAACTCAACAGACTTTGCAAAATCGTTAGGAGAATATTTTCTGTTCATATCTTTCAAAACCTGTGCGCTTCCACTTTGAAGTGAAAGGTGAAAAAATGGACAAAAATTTTTAAGTGATGAAAGTGCTTTTACAAACTCTTCATCAACAATGGTCTCTTCAAGCGAAGAAAGCCTTATCCTTTTGCCAAATTTATTCAATTCAAAAAGCAGTTGCAAAAGACCACTTTTCCCATCAATCTTATAATCGGTAACATTGATGCCTGTAAGCACTATTTCTTTTACTTGCTCTGGCAACGCGCACACTTCGCTAATAATATCTGCAATTTCTCTAGAGCGACTTCTGCCTCGAAGATAAGGAATTATACAATATGAGCAAAAATTGTTGCAACCATCCTGGATTTTTATGTATGCGCGGGTTCTTGTTTGAGTTGCAAAGTCTGCTTGTTCGTATTCAAGAGGAAGAGGACTTGGTTTGTTTTCACCCAAATTTTGTCCTGCAACAACCAAATCAACATACTGGGCAATAAAATTTTTTCTTGCCACCCCTCCAATAAAATCCACGCCTTTTTCTTCAAATTGCAAACTATTTTTTTGACTTGCGCAACCACAAACCAAAATTTTTGCATGACTATTAAGACTGCGACATCTTGCAATTGCCTGCCTAGATTTTTTCTCCGCTTCCCCTGTAACAGCGCATGTGTTGATAATATAAATATCGGCATAAGTCAACGCATCACAAACATCATAGCCTTTATCAAGAAGACTATGCATAATTGCATCGCTTTCATATTTGTTAACTTTACAACCAAGAGTTAAGATAGAAATTTTCATGGAGATATTATAGCAAATTAACAAAAAATACACAACCTAAACTTCAAAATAATGTCGAAATATAAAAAATTTTATAAATTTCAACCAATAAAAATGCGCTTTGACAATTTTAAAACCTTTCAATGTCTTCATTAATTTCTATAAATTTTTTTTAATATTTTTTTTACATTTATTATTTTCTATAAAATTTTTTTAATAATTTTTGCACATCCATTATTTTTATAAATATTTCTATCTATATTTTCAATTATTTTTTTTCTAATGCGAGGATACAGTCCTTACATAGTTTCTATTATGGTGCACCTGAGAAGATTCGAACTTCCGACAAACCCGTCTTAGGAGGACGGTGCTCTATCCTGCTGAGCTACAGGTGCATATTTAATTAAAATTGATTTTTACTTCATCTACAAACAAAATTTTATCGCGTTTAAAAAATTATCAATTTATAATTTGCAAAATTCGTTTATCAATTTTAACTTTATTTAATGAGAGCATATGACCGCATATTGTTATATTTCAATTCAAAACACAACGCTCTAACCTCTGCAACATAAAAACTTCTATTTCTAGCCATCATAAACAATTTTTTGCTAGCATCCATAAATATGAAGGTGTTTTTTTCTTATCTTAAAGAAAGCAAAGTTATTATAGCATATTTTTGTAAATTTGCAAATAAATCGGTTTATGAATCTATTTTTTTATGGTTTTTATCTGCTTGATGACCAGCATTTACCTTGTTATCTGTTTGAAAGTTCTCATTAGTTTTTGGACGCAAAGCGTTTGGAAAATATGTGTCGGTTTTGATATCGTTAATAATTTTTTGCAACTTATTACTCACAATATATGGATTTGAAATGTCGCTCAACAAGAAAGTTCTTGACTTTGTGGTGATATAGATATCCCCAACTTTAAACCACCTATCAACAAGACCAACCTTCAAATTTACAGAAGATATATCCACAAAATAAACATTATCAATATCAACAAGCACTCCCGAGCGGACAATAATTCTGCGACTAGTTATCGCATACTCAATATGTTTATGCGCAATAGTGGCGGTTATAACATTACTAAGCCATATCCAAAATGGTGTCAAATGGAATATGAAAAAGAGAATTAAAAAAATCAAAAGGCCAACAGGCAATTGTGCAAAAATATTATTTGCAATCATAAGTCCAATAAAACAGCCATCAAAGACAAGCCAAATAAGTGCAAAGGGAAGCATGTTAAAAATTTTTGACATAATAAAAGGTGCTTTCTTTGGTTTTTCGCGCCAAAGCACTTCTTCATCTTGGTCAAGCAAATCATCAATGCTGTTAACTCGCATTGATTGCTCTGTATTAAAATTTTTTTCGCTATATCTTGCCATAATGTTCCCCTATTTAGATTATATCAAATTTAAGCATTAAAATAAAGGCATTTTGATAACTTTTTTAAACATTATTGATATAATTTTATTTTACAAAATCATTATTAATTTGATATAATTGAGTTACGGAGAAGATATGAAAAGATTTTTTGGAAAGAAAAATGGCGAATATATTTTAATTGAAAATGATGAACTTTTGCATCTCTCAAAAGTTTTACGCAAAAAAATTGGCGACCAAATTGTTTGTTGCTGTAATGATAATTTTGACTATTTTTGCAGTATTGAAAATATAGATAAAAAAGTTTGTAAGGCCAAAATTGAAAAAATCACCAAATGCCCTGCCTTGCCAAATAAAGATATCACACTTTTTCAAGCACTTCCCAAAAAAGAATATCTTGATGAAATTGTCTTTAAGGCAGTTGAACTTGGCGTCAACACCTTGCAACTTTTTGTTTCTAACTATTCCAATTCTTCAAAAATAAATATAGAAAGAATAAACAATCAAATTTTGTCGGCAAGCAAACAATGCACGCGTTCCAAACTTATGGAATGCAAAGGTTTGATAAACTTTGCGGATATATTGTCTCAACTAAAAAAATTTGATGTGATTGTGTTTGCAAATGAAAATGAAAGAAAAAACACAATTTTCGACATCAAAAACATAGAAAAAGCAGAAAAAATTGCCATAGTTGTTGGAAATGAAGGCGGTTTTTCTGAAAATGAGATTTTAAAACTTTTAAAAGAAGATGTTTTTTCAATCACTCTTGGCAGGCGTATTTTGCGTTGCACAACTGCCACCACCACCATTTTGGCTTTAACAAATGCACTGACCAAAAACTAAAAAAGCGGATTAACCTTTCCGCTTTTTTATATAAAATCAACATTTAAAATCTATTTCATTATAGTCATAATCTTCCAAACACTTTTCTCCGTCTTCTGTTTCTAGATTATGATTTCTATTGTTTCTATAATTTTCTTTTATTTCTTTTTCGGTTATTTTGTCATTTATACATCCTGCTGCCACTTGTAGTAAATGTGCGCCAAGTCCAAGAGCTCCCAATATAGGCACAACTGGATGTATTAAAACCCCCATAGTCACACCTAACATTACTACTGTAGCCCCAGCTCCGAGATAGAGAATTTTGTTGCTTTTTAATACTCCACCTTTTCTTTTTTCTTTACTTTTTTGATTTTTCTTATAATTATCTGCCATCGTAATTCCTCCGTGATCTTTAAAAGTATTATAACATGTTTTATAATCACTATCAACTGCTATTTTTCTTCCTTTTGCTTTTCTTCTTCTTTTTTGCGCTCGTGATAATTTTTATAGCCTGCCTTATGGTTGTCACCTTCGTCCCATTTTTTGCCTGCTGTTGCAAGAATTGTTATCATAAAACCTACCGCAACAACAACCGCAATGATTGGAATAACGAGGTTTTCAGGAATTGTAAGCGCTGAAACAAGGCAAAGGATTGCACAGACAATAAGTGCCACACCAAACCAAATTTTCAATTTTTTGACAGTGGTTACGTTTTTTTGAAAAATGCCGTTAAGCATAAAAATCAGTCCAATGCCACCGCACAAAAGCACGCCTGCCCATGCAAGTGAAAAAGCGCCAAAAGTTTCTGGAATTGTAAGCGACAAAATCC
>CALVNU010000077.1 GCA_944349915.1 uncultured Clostridia bacterium
AGAGGAGCAAACAAGCGAAAGGGCATAAGTTTCGCACAGAAACTATGCAAGAGCGAAGTTTGTGACGAGATTCCCCTTGAGGCTACCAAAAATACAGAGCAGGGAGAAAATTCTCTGCTTTTTTAATAATCTTTTTAAGATAAAGGGAATCGAACCTCGTCTGTTAAGGGCTCCCGAAAATCGGTGATTTTTGGGAAGAGGAGCAAACAAGCGAAAGGGCATAAGTTTCGCACAGAAACTATGCAAGAGCGAAGTTTGTGACGAGATTCCCCTTGAGGCTACCAAAAATACAGAGCAGGGAGAAAATTCTCTGCTTTTTTAATAATCTTTTTAAGATAAAGGGAATCGAACCTCGTCTGTTAAGGGCTCCCGAAAAAAACAGGGCAGGGAAGAAATTCTCTGCTTTTTATTTTTCCTATAGATAGAGTGCCAGTCAACACAAAAAAGCAAAGACGGCTTTGCTTTTAGTTAAATTGTTTTTAAATGAAAATTATTTAGTTGTCTTGTGTATTATTTTTCAAATGATTTCTTGCTATTGCCGTTGCATAAACTGCTTTTGCATATTGATTTAATAGTTTTGAGCATTGGTCAATAGTTGCGCAGGTTGTTACCACATCATCAACCAAAAGCAAAGTTTTGTTTTTAATTTGCTTTGCGTTTGTTATCATCATAGATTGCTCAAGATTTTTTGCTCTTTCGGCATAAGTCAAATTCTTTTGTTGTTTGGTTTTGCCAATTTTTATCAAACTTTCAATGCAACTCTTGCCCAGCAAAATTGAAAGTTCTTCTGCAAGAAGTTGTGCCGGATTGTATCCACGGCGTTTGATTGTTTTGATATGAGATGGTACAAAAGTTATCAAATCAAAATTCAAATTTTTATCTTTCAAATATTCTGCCATAATCTTGGCATAACTTTTTGCAAGATATTTTGCGTTGCTATCTTTAAAGGATAAAATACTGGTGCGAACCGCTTTTTCATAATTTAATGGGCAATAACATCTTTTAAAATTTCGTTTATGAGATTGACAGTTATCGCAAATCACATTGTCTTCTTTTACGCGAGTGTCGCAAATTTTGCATTTGCAACCTTTATTAAAAGCATACTTTGCGCACTCATCGCAATAAGGTTGTTTCTCAAAATCAACAATTTCATTGTTACAAAATATGCATTTTGTGTTTAGTGGAAATATTAAGTTTAAAATTTTGCTTCCGAGTTTTTTGCAAAATGATATAAATTTATTCATACAACTCCTTAATCTTCTTTTGAGCATCGTTAAGCAGTCCTTTTAGCAGGGTGTATCTTTGCAAAGTATAGTTGTTTGAAACCATGCGCTTTAGATTTTTCTTTTCTCCAACAAGAACAACCATTTTTTTTGCTCGTGTAACCGCTGTGTAGATAAGATTGCGTGTCAAAATCATAGGTGCACCTGCAATTATTGGCAATACAACAAAGTCAAATTCCGAACCTTGGCTTTTGTGTATGGTGATTGCATAGGCAAGACTAAGTTGAGAAATTTCTGTTCGTGGATAAGCACAAACTCTGCCGTCTTCAAACTCCACAATCGTTTCGCCTGTTTGATAGTCGATTTTGCTTATATATCCTATGTCGCCATTAAAAACACCTTCGCCTTGTTCATCAATAAATCCAACCGTTTTGCTCCAGACAAGGTTATAGTTGTTTGTTGTTTGCATAACCTTGTCGCCTTCTCTAAAAATAGTTTGACCAACCACAAGTTCCATTTTTTTGATTGATGGCGGATTGATAACTTCTTGCAGGGTGGTGTTGAGATTTGTTATTCCGCAAACTCCAGCTTTGAGCGGTGCCAGCACTTGAATTTGAGAACTGTCTTCTTTGGTAAAACTTGGCAATCGCCTTGTAACTAGGTCGATTATTGATTTTTTTATATCCTCCAAATCGCTTTTTTCTTCAAAGAAAAAATCCTTGGAATGATTGTCTATAACTGGCATTTTTCCATCATTTATAAGATGGGCATTTGTTATGATAAGGCTGTCATCACTTTGCCTAAAAATTTTTGTCAATGTACAAACAGGCACAACTTTGCTTTTTATTATATCGTCAAGCACATTTCCGGCACCAACGCTTGGCAATTGGTCTTTGTCTCCCACCAAAATAAGTTTACATTGTCTAGGCAGGGCTTTGCACAGACTGCTCATAAGCATAATGTCTACCATCGACATTTCGTCCACTATCACAACATCGGTTTTGAGTGGATTGTTTTCATTGTATACAAAGCGGTTTGTGGTGGTTGCATTTGGGGCAACTTCAAGCGCGCGATGTATTGTTTTTGCCTCTTCGCCTGTGCTGTCAGAAAGGCGTTTGCTTGCTCGGCCAGTGGGTGCCATAAGCACAAATTTTTGGTTTTGTTGTTTTAAAAGTTCAATTATGCATTTGATAATTGTGGTTTTGCCAGTGCCTGGTCCGCCAGTGATAACAGACACACCATTATTCAAAGCGGTTACAATGGCATTTTTTTGTTCATCATGAAACAAAATTTGATTTTTTGCTTGAAAGTGGTCTATTTCATCTTCAAACTCAATTTTCTCTATGTTCTGTGTTGAAGACAGCACCGCAATTTTTTGAGCAACAGAATTTTCATAAAAATAATATTTTGTCAATATAACTACTTCAACATTATTTTTCCAAAATTTCATCATGGTTTTGTCTAAAACAAGTCCGTCAAGCGCTTCTTCAAAAAGTTTATCAAAACTGTCTTCGTCAATCTCAAGCAGAGTTAAACTCTGGTTGAAAAGCACATTTTTAGGCAGGTATGTATTTCCAGTTTTTTCAACTGCAGACATCATGGAATACAAAATTCCTGCGCGCACTCTAAATTCGCTATAGGAAGGAATACCAATGCTTTTGGCAATTCTATCGGCAGAAAGAAATCCTATGCCGTCTATGTCTTCCACAAGTTTGTAAGGATTTGCTTTTACAACATTTATTGTGTTTGCACCATAAACTTCATATATTTTCATTGCCATGTTGGTTGAAATATTGTATTTTTGCAAAAACATGATTGAATTTTGCATTTTTTTAAGTTCTTTAAATTTTTCGCCTATTTCAAGAGCTTTTTTCATAGAAATGTTTTTTATTTGAGCAAGTGATGAAGGGCTCATTTCAATAATGTCAAAGGTCTGTTCTTTAAAAGTTTGCACAATATTTTTTGCAGTAACAGGGCCCACTCCTTTTATAAGACCAGAAGACAAATATTTTTCTATTCCAGCAAGCGTGGTTGGCAAAACAACTTCATAACTTGTAAAAGCAAATTGAAAACCATATTTTGAATTGTTGACAAATTCTCCTTCAAGAGAAAGATTTTCACCTATATTTGCGCTTACAAGTTTGCCAACGCATGTTGTTAGGGTTCCCTTAAAATCAAGCAAAAAAACAGTGTAACCATTTTCATCGTTACGAAAAATAATTTCTTCAATTGGACCTTCTATTGTCATAGATATATTTTAATATCTAAAATTCAAAAAAACAAGCAAAAACGCTTGCTTTGAAAAAAAAATTGCATTATACTTGTTTTTAAGAGGTGAAAATATGATGAACAAAATAGGTGGGCTAATAGAACTTGAAGCCTTACTGGAAAATATTTTAAAAAAGAAAAGCGAAGGCTCTTTTTTGAAACATAAAATTTTGTATTTTGCTTATTTATACGAAAATCTTTCTGTGGGCATGATTGTTGACAAACTTGGCATCAAAAAAACAAACTTTGCTCTTATCACGAGACAATTGCAAAGTGAGGGCTTGCTTACAATTGGACAATCAACCATTGACAAACGCTGTCATGTTTTAAAACTTACCGTTGCGGGCATGAAAAGTTTGTATCAATATGTTTCTTCAATAGCAGAAATTGTGGGAAATGTTGATGAAGATATTCAAAAAGCAACAAAAACACTTGGCGACTATTTCAATAAAATTGTTTAGTCTGTGTTTTTGCATTTAAGTTGACTCCTTTTGACCTTTTTAGGAAAAATTTCATATTAATTAAAGGATAGATTATGGTAAAATTTTATAATTCATTGACAAAAAAGAAGGAAGAATTTCTTCCACATTCGGACAAAGTAAAAATGTATTCTTGCGGACCAACTGTTTATTATTATCCGCATATTGGAAATATGAGAGCCTATCTTTTTATGGATAATATTAGGCGAGTGCTTAAATATAATGGCTATCAAATTGATGGCGTTATCAATATCACCGATGTTGGACACCTTACAAGTGATGCAGATGAAGGTGAGGACAAAATGCTTGTGGCAAGTGAGAGAGAGCATAAAAGTCCTTGGGAAATTGCAAAATTTTATACCGATGTGTTTATGAAAGAAGTTAAACGCTTAAACATAGACATGC
>CALVNU010000078.1 GCA_944349915.1 uncultured Clostridia bacterium
CAACTTCGTCTATCACTTTAAGCGCAGACAGCACAAAGTCGGCAAGTTTTGCAGAAGAAATTTCCTGGCTTGTCATTGATTGCAACTTCTTTTCGATTTCGTCCAGAATGCCTTCTATAGTTTCCATGCGTACAGGGCGTTTTTCGCAAGCCTTTACAATGCCTCTTTTGAGTTTTTCACGGTCAAATGGCTGTTTTGAGCCGTCTTTTTTTATCACGACAACTGGCACGCGTTCAACACTTTCATAGGTTGTAAAGCGTCTGCCACAATTAAGGCATTCTCGTCTTCTTCTGATTGAATTTGTCTCGTCACTGTTTCTTGAGTCAAGCACTTTGCTTTCGCTATGACCACAATATATACATTTCATAACTGTTCTCCTTACACTAAATATAGCACATCCGCACATATTTGGTCAATCATTTTGACAATTTTTCTTTCTTTTTGTCATTTTGTGGCCTTTTTACAAATAAACTAAAGTATGCAAAATCTATGCTCTTGTCGGTTTGGGAAATATTACATTTTATCTTCGGTTAGCAAAGATTGTCCGCAAAATGTGCGAAGGCGCTTTTTTGACCTTGGCTTTACTTGTGGGCAAAGGATTAGAAAAGTGCGTTCCTCTTTGCTTGGGAAGGTTATTTTGGTGGAAATTCGCGGGTACTTGCTGTCTGTTCGCTCATCGCTTGCCAAGTTTTTAGAGGTGAAGCCGTGAGAGTAAGTTTGATTGGCAATCCTAACACGGGCAAAACCACTCTTTTTAACACACTGACCTCTTCCAACGAACATGTTGGCAACTGGCATGGCGTTACTGTTGAACAAAAGTCAAAAATGATTAATTGGAAGGGGGAGGAAATTGAAGTTGTCGATTTGCCCGGTATCTATTCATTATCTCGCCTTTCGTTTGAAGAAAAAGTGGCAACAGACTATCTTCTTTCTCACCAAACTGACTTTGTGATAAATATTTGCGACTACAAAAACATTGAACGAAATCTTTATCTGACCCTTGGACTTTTGGAACTTAATTTGAAGGTTATTATTGTGGTCAATCAAATTGAAAGAAAAAAGTTTCGAACAATAAACCTGCAAAAACTTGCAGGCATGCTCGGCGTGCCTATCATTTCGGTAGACGCTTCAAATAAGAAAAGCGTTGAAAAACTTAAGGATAAACTTGTAGATTATAATTCTAAACCTCTTTTTTCTGCAAACAAATTGCCTTATCTTGACAGGCTTAATCTTCAACAAGTTGCAAAACTTATCCCACAATATGTTGCAAAAAATGCTTTGTCTTTTTATGCAATCAAACTGCTTGAAGATGACAAAGATATAAAAGACAAGTTTTCCATTCAACAAACCTTTGGCAAGGCCGAAGAAGTGGCAAAATGTCGTTATGATTATATAGATTTTTTGTTCTCAAATTGTGCAAGTAAAAGTTCTAAAATTTATGGCGAAAGCACTCTTGATAAAGTGCTTTTAAACAAATTTTTGGCGCTTCCTATTTTTCTGCTTATAATGGCGCTGGTTTTTTATTTGACTTTTTTCTTGGTGGGTAGTTTTCTTTCGGACCTTTTGGCGCTTGCTTTAAACAACCTTGTCGCAAATCCTGTGCTGTCATTTCTTGAAAACGCGGTGGGCAACACAAGTTGGATTTATTCGCTATTTGAAAATGCTATTTTTGGTGGAGTATTGACCGTTTTGTCTTTTCTGCCACAGGTTGCGCTTCTGTTTTTGTTTCTATCCATTTTGGAAGATAGCGGATATCTTTCTAGAGTCGCATTTGTGTTTGAAGATATTTTGTCAAAGGTTGGACTGTCTGGAAAAAGCGTTTATACTCTTTTAATGGGTTTTGGGTGCTCCACTTCTGCAATCTTAACTGCGCGCAATATGGAAGATAAAAACGCCAAAATCAAAACAGCACTGCTTACGCCATATATGAGTTGCTCGGCAAAGTTTCCTATTTATGTTTGCTTGGGCGGGGCATTTTTTGGCGCCAGCAACATCTTTGTAATTATGGGATTATACCTTCTTGGCGTTGTTGTCGCGGTTGCTATTAGTCTTATTTTTGAAAAGACAATTTTGAAAAGTAAACAGCAGTCTTTTATTTTGGAATTTCCGCCATACAGACCTATTAGAGCAAAGGAAGTTTTGAAAGTGCTTTATGTTAATACAAAAGAATTTTTGGTTAGAGTTGGCACGCTTATTATCACCATGAATGTTATTGTCTGGCTTCTGTCAAGTTTTTCATTTTCTTTTGAATACCTGCCATCTGGACAGGGGGGAAGTATGCTGGAAAAATTGGGCATAATTTTATCACCACTTTTTGTGCCCCTGGGATTTGGCAGTTGGGGGCTTGTGTCCGCACTAATTGCAGGGCTTATTGCAAAAGAGGTTATTGTATCTTCAATTGCTCTTTTTAGTGGCGCTCAAGGTGGACAAAATGAAATGATTTCTGCTCTTTATAACAGTGCAAGCGCGGTTTATTTTGCTTCGGGCGCTTCCGTTCTGTCATATCTAGTCTTCTGTCTGTTATACTTTCCATGTCTCTCATCGGTTAGTGTTTTGTCTAAAGAAATTGGCAAAAAATGGACATTCTTCGGAGTTGTCATTGAATTTTTTGTTGCATACTTTTTAGCCATGATTGTTTACAATATTGCGCTTATGATTGAACTGGGGTTATGGTGGAAAGTTTTGCTTTTTGTTGCAGGGGTTGTTATTATTTTATTATCAATATATTATATTGTCAAAGTTGTTGGAAATAAAAAAAATTGCAAAGATTGTTCAAATCATTGCACAAAAAAGAAGTTTAAGGAATAAAAAATATTATGAATAAACATAAAGATGAAAAGAATATCCGCATTATCTGCATCAAAGCACCTAAATGGTTGGGTGGGTTTCTTAAGAGATTTCAAAAGAAAGAGGCCGAATAGTCTCTGCATTTTACATACTTATTTTGGATTTTTGACAAAACAGTCAAAGATTAGCCTCAATTTGAGCCATGCTTTGGCTTAAATTTGTCAACCCATTATATAACAAAAAAACTTGAGCAACAACTGCTCAAGCACATTAAAAATCAACAGCAAAAGGTTATGCTTTTTTTGCTGTTTTTATGCATTTTGTGCAGGCTTTCACCTTAACAGGTTTGCCATCAACTTCAATAACTGTTTGTTGAAGATTGAGCTCATAAGTTCTGTTATATTTTTTGTTTGAGAAAGAAACTTGTTTTCCTGTTGATTTTCCTCTTCCACAAATGTCACATGTTCTGCTCATAATTTCCTCCCACGAATTTATCTTTGCACTTTACTATATCAAATATTTACAAAAAAATCAACTCTTTTTTTAAAATTTTTTCTTTTATTTGATTTTTTTAATAAATTTTTCTAAAAATCTTTCTAAAATATTTGTATTTTTTGTTTTTGTGTAGTAATATATCTAAAGAAGGGTGTTATCTTTTTATTTTCACCCATTCATTTTAGTTTTAAGGGGGCTTTTTCCTTGACAGTCGATACAAACAATTACTATGGCAATATTTCTATTTCCGACAACTCAATTAGGGTTGTTGCGGGTTATGCCGTGCTTGATTGCTATGGCGTGGTCGATCTTGTTTCCAAGTCTGCTATAGACAGCGCCCGCGAACTATTGAAAAAAGAATCATATTCGAAAGGAATTAAAATAAGTCATATCGACAACAGAATTTATATTGATGTTTATTGCATCTTGAAATATGGCGTATCAATAAGCGCTGTTGCAGAATCATTAAGAAAGTCGGTAAAATATTCGGTAGAAAACTTTACCGGAATGCTTGTTGATGCAGTTAATGTTCATGTTGTCGGCGTAAGAGTTTAGGAGAAAAATATTTATGATAAAAACGATTAACGGAAACACTTTCCGCAAGATGATAGTTGCAGGCGCAGGCCTTCTTGAGCAAAACAAAAAATATGTAGACTCGCTCAATGTTTTTCCTGTTCCAGACGGGGACACTGGTACAAATATGTTCCTTACCATGAAGTCGGCCGTCAATGAAGTTTCAAAATGTATCAACAACAATCTGGATTCTCTTAGTGAAGCATTTGCAAAAGGTGCTCTTAAAGGCGCAAGAGGAAACAGTGGGGTTATTACTTCTCAAATCTTTAAAGGGTTTTGCTCCGAAACTGCAAAGTGTAGCGAGATAACAACCAAAATTTTTGCACGCGCAATGCAAGAAGGTGCAAATATTGCTTACAAGGCTGTTACCAAACCAAAAGAAGGCACAATATTAACCGTTATTCGTGTTATGGCGGAAAATGCAGTAAATGTGGCAAAAAAATGTGATGACTTTGAAGTTTTTCT
>CALVNU010000079.1 GCA_944349915.1 uncultured Clostridia bacterium
ATGTTTTTGAGAAAATAAGCTAAAGATTGCTTGATTTACTTAAATTATGTTTAAAAAATCCTCTTTTTGCAATAATAAGGCAAGGAGGATTTTTTATGAAACTTAAAGACAGTCAAACTTTTACAAACTTGGCAAGGGCCTATGTAAGCGAGTGCTCTGCGCGCACAAGATATGAATTTTGCGAATATGGTTTTCGCTCAAATGGTTATGAGGCAATCGCAACACTGATTGACAAGATCGCATATCAAGAGTTTAACCATGCGCGCATGCTTTATATGAAACTTCAGGATGCTGAAATGAAGCAAATTGACAATATTGACATTTGTCTTGGGCTTCCTTTTAAAGAAAAGTGGGATTTGCTTTCAAATCTAAAGCTTCTTGCAGAAGATGAAACAGATGAAGCAAAAGCTTACGAAAAATTTGAGCAGACGGCAAGAGAAGAAGGCTTTGGTGAAATTGCCGACCTTTTTGCAATGATAAGAGATGTTGAAATAAGGCACGCAAAAATTTTCAAAGAGGTCTACAGTCAAATGAAAGACAAAAAGCTTTACAAAAAAGCGAAAGAGGTTGCTTGGATCTGTCCAGCTTGTGGCTATGTAAGCTTTGGAAAAGAAGCTTGGGAAACCTGTCCGCTTTGTCAGGCAAAACAGGGCTATGCCTCTCTTATTTTGCCAGACGACTTGCATTTATAACAAAAAAATGCCAAAAATTTGGCATTTTTTCTTTGTAATTAACAAAATTATGGAAATTCCCAGTTGTCTGGATTCTCATAAGGTGGAGTTTTATGATAAAAATCAACCAAACTGTCCTTTATTTTTTTGTTGAAATCTTTTTCTGGAAGTGTTTCATATTCTTCTTCGGTCATAAACTTAAACCACTCTACAATTTTATATTTAAGTTCTTTTAGCAATTTTTGTTTAAACTCTGCTTTCTCTTTTTTGTTTAAAAATGGATATGCTTTAAGGTTAATATTGAAAGAAAAATCATTTATAGTTTCATCCAAATAAAAATAGAACAAAGAAAAAGCTTCTGGTATATGGGATGTAGACACAAGGTCAAGCAAAGAGGATATATAACCTTCTCTCCAAGGAATAATTGGGTGATTATTTGCTTCAAGGGCAAAGTTAAGTTTGCGACCTTTGTTGTCAATTATATAATTTGGAATAAGCATTCCAAGATTGTCTCGTCTTCTGTCTATTGATAGGTCATAATGGTAATTTAAGATATGGTCAATAGATGTTTTGTCTATATTTCCACTAATTAATGTGGTTGAGGCAACTCCGATAGGGTGAATAGACAATCCATTTGCAAAAAATCCATGCCAAATTTCTTCAAGTGAGTTATATCTTGTCCAAATTTCATGTTGATAGATTGTAAAAGTTTCGCCTTTGTTGAGTTTTTTGATATAACTTATCATTTTCTTTACATTTTTAACCATATCGCTTCTGGTTATATGTTCTTCTGTGTAAACAGAGTTTGGGTCAAACTTGTTTGAGCGCAATTCTGGAAATCCACCTTTATGTTCCATTTTTTCTCCTTTAGTGTAAATTTTGTTTTGACTTCTGTATTATAATATATTTTTATCAATTTGTAAATAGTCGATTTTTATATTTTAGTCTTGTTTTTTCTTTTAATTTTTATATTTTCTTTTAAGTTTTTGACAAAATTGTTTATTTCAGCGCAGAAGGCATAATTTTTGCCAATTTGCAGATAATATTTGTGGCCAAAGGCAAAAAATTCAAAAGAGAGGGAAAGGAGGAATGATGAAAAGTTTGCCACTTAAAGTTTTTGCAGGAGTATCAATGATTTTAGCAATGTTTTCTTTCACAGGATGTGGAGAAAGCGATCCGCATTCGGTTTATAATTTCCAACTTGACGATATTTCTCAAGTTACAACAAATTTGGTAACCGAGGTTGATGCAACATTAAAGGCAACCGACATTAGAGATGAGGGGTATGAGCATGTGCTTATCAAAATTGATGCAACAAACAAAGATAATTTGGAAATTAAGGCTACAGACAGTCAATCTTTAGAGTGGGATGTGGTGCAAGTTGGCATGTGGGGACCACCAGAGGGCTTTGCTCTTTCAAATGATTATAATCAAACAACAACATTTAAAGTAAAAGCCAAAGCAGACGGTGAGTATATGGTAACTTTCAATCTTGTTGACCTTGACAATGACGACAATGTACTGGCATCCAGAACGATAACATTTACCGCTGTGAGCCAGTAAAAAAGATGATTAAAAAGACAAAAAATTATTTAAAAAATAAAAAATGCACAAAAAACGCATAAAAAACAATAAAAAACAGGCAAAATTAGTTTATTTTAAAAAGAGCCTGTTTTTTATTTGATTTGTTAAACAAAATTGCTTTAGAAACCTTGTCAAAAAATTTATTATTTTGCTTTTAATTTTTGTGTTATTTTATTTAGTTTATAATTTTTTTAATTTAATTTTTAATCATTTTTACCTTTAAAGTTTTTGTAATGATTTGTTAATTTTAAATCTTTTTTTTTGTTATTTAATTTTCTGTGCAAAATTTATGCTATTTGTTATATTTTTCGGCATATTGCTCAAATGTGCCAGTGTAGTCTATATAATGCTCTTCATCGACAATTTCAATTATCCTGTCTGCAACTGTTTCAATAATCTCTTGGTCATGAGTGGCAAATAACATTGTGCCCTTAAAATTTTGCATGCCTTTGTTCAAGGCGGTTATTGATTCAAGGTCAAGGTGGTTGGTTGGTTCATCTAAAATAATTGTATTGCCTTGTTCCAACATCATTTTGGCAAGCATGCATCTTACTTTTTCGCCACCAGAAAGCACGCAAGCCTGTTTCATGTTTTCTTCACCGGTAAAGAGCATTCTTCCAAGCCATGAGCGAATAAATGTTTCGTTTTGGTCTTTAGAAAATTGACGAAGCCAGTCAACAAGTGAAAGGTGGACATTGTCAAAATATTCATCATAATTTTGTGGCAAATAGGTTAGTTTTATTGTCTTTCCAATAAACACATTTCCGCAGTCTGCTTTTTCTTTTCCAAGAATAATATTGAAAAGAGTGGTCAAAATTTGACTATTTTTTGCAAAAAATGCCACTTTTTGCCCTTTTTCAATGTTAAAGTTCAATTTTTTAAACATTCCGGCTTTGCTTATGCCTTCAAGTTTAACAACTTCTTTTCCGATTTCTTGTGTGTATTCAAAATTGATGTAAGGGTATTTTCTAGACGAAGGTTTTATGTCTTCAATAGTCAACCTCTCAAGTTCTTTCTTTCTAGAAGTTGCCTGTTTTGATTTTGAAGCATTCGCAGAAAAGCGGGCAATAAATTCTTTCAATTCTCTTGCTCGTTGTTCTGCTTTTTTGTTTTGGTCTTTCATCTGTCTTAAAATAAGTTGGCTTGATTCATACCAGAAATCGTAGTTTCCAACATACATATTGATTTTGCCATAGTCAACATCGCAAATATGGGTGCAAACTTTGTTTAAAAAGTGTCTGTTGTGCGAAACTATGATAACTGTGTTTTCAAAGTCAAGCAAAAAGTTTTCCAGCCAGCGCACAGTTTTAAAGTCAAGGTTGTTGGTTGGTTCGTCCAGCACCAAAATGTCGGGATTGCCAAACAATGCCTGCGCCAAAAGCACCTTCACTTTAATTTTTGGGTCGGTGTCTGCCATAAGTTGATTATACAATTCTTCACCAATGCCGATGCTTTGCAGTAGTGATTTTGCTTCGCTTTCTGCTTCCCAGCCACCAAGTTCTGCAAATTCGGTTTCTAATTCGCCAGCCTTAATGCCGTCTTCTTCCGAAAAATCTTCTTTTGCATAAAGTTCATCTTTAAGCCGTTGCACTTCCATTAAGCGTTTATGCCCAAGCAGAACGGTGTTAAGGATGGTTTGGTCGTCATAAGCATTTTGATTTTGTGCAAGCACGCTCATTCTTTCACCAGGCGAAACTATAACCTCACCAGTGTTTGGTTCAAGTTCTCCTGTCAAAATTTTTAGAAAGGTTGATTTTCCTGCACCATTTGCACCTATAATTCCATAACAATTGCCTTTTGAAAACTTGAGATTGACATCTTTGTATAAAGTTCTGTTTCCAAAAGAGAGCGAAACATTTATAACTTGTATCATTTTTTTTCTCCTAAATCTAACAAAGTATAATATATCTTTTATGATTTTGTCAATCAAAAAATCTTATGCTAAAATGTTTTGCACAACTTCTTTTGAGTTTTTGGTAAGAAAATAGATTTTTTAGTGAATGCGTTGTGGCAGTTAAAGAACAAGAGTTTTGTGG
>CALVNU010000080.1 GCA_944349915.1 uncultured Clostridia bacterium
AATAAGAAATATGCCTGCCACCATAAAAGTTGGATTAAAATCAAAAAAGCAGGTTATAAAAAAAATTATAAACAAACAGCAAGCGAAAACAATATTTAAAATGCATACAATTTTTATAGCCCTTTCTCGCAATGTAATGTTCTGCAATAACGCTGTTGCCACCCTGCCACCATCAAGTGGATAGCAAGGGAGCAAATTGAAAAATGCAAAAAGATAAGACTGCTCTACAAAAAGATAAGTTGTGTTGTAAAAACTTGGAAAAGCCCACCACAAAGAGACAGTTATTGTTGCCAAAATAATATTAAAAAGCGGACCAGCAATGGCAATTAAAAGTTCTTCTTTTGGCTGGAAAATCTTTTCTTTATAGTTTAAAGAAGCACCATATGGGGATAAAGAAAAGCTCTCAAGTTTGTATCCAAATTTTTTTGCTACATAAACATGAGCAAGTTCATGAAAAAGGATAACAAAAATAAAAAGCGCCATGCGGACAAGTCCGCCCGTGAGCAGAATATAGGCAATAAGCAAAAAAAATGTAGGGTCAAAATGGATATGATTTTTTAAAACCCTACAGCCCATAAAATCCCAAGCACAATTTCGCCTATCAAAATTACAAGCAGAAAGACATTAAAAATTATCCCTCTTGCCAAGCGATATTTGATTTTGTTTGAATTATATTTTTGACCATACACTTTTATTTTTTTCTGCATAAAACAATCTATTAAATTTTACAATTATTTATGCAAAAAAGGGCTGTAAAAGCCCTTGATTTTTTTAAATATTTACACTTTTTTTGACGAATAATTTTAAGCAGTTGTGGTGTCGTCAAGGTCTTCGGCGGAGATTTTTTTGACATCTTCCCCCTTCAAAAAATCTGGCAAATCTTCTTCAAATTCAATATCGTCAACATTTTTAAAAAGAGTGTCTTGCTTTTGCTCATCTTCCTCTGCCCTAATAGTTTTTATTCTCTCAAGCAAAGACTCATAGTCTGGCAAGTCTGCAATATCATGCAAATTAAAGCGTTTTAAAAAGTTTTCTGTTGTGCCAAATAAAAGCGGTCTGCCAACAGCGTCTTTTCTGCCAACAACTTCTATCATGTTTTGGTCAATCAAGATTTGAACTGCATAATCGGAATTAACTCGTCTTATATCTTCAACTTCAAGTTTTGTGATAGGCTGTTTATATGCAATAATAGCCAAAGTTTCAAGAGCTGCACGAGTTAGCGACTTTTCACGGATAGGATTTAGCACCTCGGAAATATAATTTGCATAATTTGGATTTGATGCAAGTTGAATTTTGTTCTTATATTCAATCAAATGCACGCCCTTATCACCTACCAAATCATTTTTAAGGTCATTTACCGCTTTTTCAAGTTCCTTTTGACTAACTTGCAATTTTTCGGCAATAAAAGATTTTTCAATTCCATCACCTGCAACAAAAAGAATTGAGAATACAACATCTTTTAAATTGTAAATTGTGTCTATTGTGCTCATAATTAAACCTCATTTGAAATTATACTTATCTGTTCAAAAATTCCCGCCTGTTCCACTCTAACTGTTTGCAATTTTAAAAGTTCTAACAATGCAAGAAAAACATTTATCATTTCACTTTTTGTCATATCTGGAGTGTAGATATCTTCAAACAAAAACCTTTTATGTTCTTTTGCATAAGCCCTAATTGAAACAATTTTTTCTGCAACAGTAAAGCGGTCTTTTACAATCTTTTTAGGTTCTGGATTATCTTGACCTCTAGCCTCCGCCCTTGCCAAAAGTTTTGCAAAAGCATCCAACAGTTTGTCAAGCACCATATCTTTAATAACAATCTTAACCTTTTCCGTTTCTTTACCTGGCATGCGATAAAGTTTGTTGATATCTTCAATTTCTTTTAGGCGTTTGCCTGTTTCTTTAAACAGTTCATATTCCTTAAGTCTTTCAAGAAGAAGTGCCTCGCTGTCTTCTTCATCATCACTTTCATCTTGCTCTACTGGCTAAAGACGATGGGATTTGATTTCAATAAGCGTTGCTGCCACTGTGATAAACTCGCTTGCTCTATCCATATCAATGGTGTCAAGGTCTTGCATATATTCAAGATATTGTTCTGTGATATCGGCAAGTTTAACAGTCATAATGTCCATTTTAGCATCTTTAATTAGGTGGAGCAAAAGGTCAAGAGGACCTTCAAAATTTTCAAGTTTAAAACGATATTTATCATCAACAAAACTCATCTGCTCTGTTGCCAAAACTTCTTGATTTGATAGCCCTTCTTCTGTTTTGGCAGACTGCAAATTGTCCGAGTTTGCGCTTATATCTGTTGTCTGCATCTCTTTGTTTTCTTCCATTGCAACTTGACTCCTTTTAAAATTTGCAAACAAAGATTAGGCATAAAAGCCAATTTTAGTTACTTTATAAGTATAGCGTTAATTATAAAAAAAAGCAAGCATTTTTAAAGAGTTTGCACCTTGATTGTTTGACTATAATTTTGCAGGTCAAAAGTAAAAGTAATTTCACCATTGCCAGTTGCCGACAAAAGATAGCCAAAAGGCAAAGTTGTTATTGCTAGATTTGGCGATGTTGTGATAACGCAATCTGGATTGTCAATAAGATTATCAAAAGTGTCATACAAATTAAGGCTAAACTGGCAACTATCACCTTCCACAAAAAGAGTTTGATTTTGATAGACACAATTTGAAATTGCAACAATTTCAACATAACAATCTTCTCTTGATACTGTAAGATAAAAACTGTCATAAGCAATTTTGTCATCAACTGTTGCAGTTACAAAGACCAAAGTTGTTCCTGGTTTTAAAGCGGTTAAAGTTGAATTGTTTATGGAAGCAATCTCTTTGTTTTCAACTTCAAAAACAACTTCTGCATCATCGTTTGAAACAGCATATTGAATTTCAATTTTCTCTCCTACCAAAACAGACATATTTTGGCAGGTGATGGTAAAAGTACCTTCATCTTCACTGTCTGGCTTAAGAAAAACAAAATAAACAACAAGCATCAAAATGCTTGCCATAATCAAAGCCAGACTTGCAGATAAAATTATCACATTTCTTTTGTTTTTCATTTTTAAGGTTAACTTATTTTTATCATAGCAAATTTTGTCGAAATTGCAAAATAAATTTTGACGCAAATAGAAAAAGAATATCTAAAATAACATTTTTTATCACCTATATTTTACATACGGCCTAAGTATTTGCATGGAAAATTGTGGCATGCTAAACAAAGATAGTTTTAACTCACATGCTTTGATTTCTGCAATATCCTTTCAATTATTTGCAATTTCTTCAACTTACCCCCTATCAAACATTGAAAACTATTTAAGAACAAAAAAACTGTCTGTCTTGAAAAGCATTCCAGCATTTCCATTTCAAACAGTTTTTTAGTTGTTATATTTTATTCGTGTTTATGTTTTGGTTATCCATTTAGGATATCAATCATCATTTTGTTTTATCTTATTAATTTAGGATATCAAATGATATTATTTGAAATATTGATATAAGACTCTTGCAACTATTACAAAATCATTCTATCAAGTTTTTACCAAGCCCTTGACAATTTTTCCAAACAATCTCTAAATGACAATTTCTCAATATCTGCTTTAACCACAACATCAATCTCTTTTATAAGATTTCCGTCTTTTGACAAGGTAATCTTGCCAATCACTTGACCGCTTTTTGTTGGAGCGTCAACTTTATTTGGAAGAGCATACTGCACATCAATATTACCCTCTTGCCCTTTTCTTGTTGTGATAGCAAAGTCTTCTGCAGAATAAATTTCCACTTGTTCAAGTTTTCCCTTATTTACAGGCAACACTTCAAGCACTTTTTGACTATCCAAGATTTTTTTGCTTTCAAAGTTTGCAAAGCCATAATTAAAAAGTTTACTGCACTCATTAAAGCGTGTTTGACTGTTTTTTGCACCGATAACCACAGAAATCAATCTCATGTTATTGCGTTTTGCAGTTGCAGAAAGGCAACAACCTGCTTCATTTGTAGAGCCAGTTTTGCCACCATCACAGCCTTCATAATATCGTACCAATCTGTTTGTATTTACAAGTTCTGTTTTTCTGCCAGAAGGATGCACAAGTTCGTCCATCCAAATTGTGCTGTATTTGTGATAAAGGTCATGCTCTGCCACTTCTTTTAGGACTATCGCACAATCCTGTGCGCATGAGTATTGTTCTGGTGCTGGCAGTCCT
>CALVNU010000081.1 GCA_944349915.1 uncultured Clostridia bacterium
CAAAGATTCCAGATTTTGCAAATATTAAATTGGGCGAAAGGGAAGTTCCTTCCAACAATAAAAACAATGTGGTCTTTTTTGACCAAGATGACACTTATTTTCTTTCTAATATCAAATCTGCAAGGCAAACAGATAAGTTTTTAAAGGCAAATGTGCGCGAAGAAATGAAAATTTTGGGAACGGTTTTCAAAACTTACATTGCAATAGAGTATGATGACAATCTATATTTTATTGACCAGCACGCAGGACATGAACGACTGCTTTATGATAAACTTTTAAAGCAAGTTGACAGCAAAAATAAAGCAACACAACCATTGCTTGTGCCTTACAAAATCAAATTAAATGCAAAAGAACTTGACTCATTTTCACAAATGTTAGAAGGACTTATAGACCTTGGATTTGAATTTGAAGAGCAGGCAGGGGGAATTACTTTAACAGCAGTTCCGTCAATTTTATCTGGTCTTTCACTTGACAATTTTATTGATGAACTGGTTAAAGAAGGAACAAACTGGGATAAAAAGAAAAGTGATTTTATTCACAATAAACTTTGTCAAACTGCTTGCAAGCACGCAATTAAAGCGGGTGATAGCATTTCTATTGATGAATGCGCTTATATAATTGAGCAGGTTAGAAAAGGGGTTATGCTTTGCCCACACGGCAGACCGATAACTCTTGCGATTTCCAAAAAAGAATTTGAAAAAATGTTTAAAAGGACTTTGTAGTTGAAAAATAAGATTTTGGTAATAGTTGGGCCAACAGCGGTTGGTAAAAGCAAAATGGCGGTAAATCTCGCAAAAAAATTTGATGGCGAGATTATTTCTGCCGATTCCATTCAAGTTTATAAAGGGCTTGATATTGGGTCTGCCAAAATTACCAAACAAGAAATGCAGGGGATTTATCATTATGGAATTGATATTGCCGATGCAAATTGCCAACTTACAGCCTTTGATTTTGTGCAAAATGCAAAAGAATGGATTGATAAAATCGTTGCAAAAAACAAACTGCCAATCATTGTTGGCGGAACTATTTTGTATGTTAAAGCCTTGCTAGAAAATTACAATTTGGGCGGTTTTAAAAGCGAAAAGTTGCAGGAAGAATTAAGAAAGGAATATAAAGAAAAAGGCTTGTCTTTTATGGCAGATAAACTTAAAAATATCGATAAAAATTTGGCAAACCAGACAGATCTTGCAAATTCTGTGCGCGTTTTAAGGGCTTTGGAACTTGCTATTTCATCTTCACAGAAATTGAGCCAAGAAAGCGATTATGATTACAAACTTTTTGCGCTTAATATAGACCGCGAACTTCTTTACAACAGAATAAATAAACGGGTTGAGCAAATGTTTGACGAAGGACTTGAAGAAGAAGTGCAAAATCTTTTGGCTGTCTATGGTAAAGATGTGCCAGCCTTTAAAGCAATAGGTTACAAGGAGTTTTTGCCATATTTTGACAAGCAAATAACAAAAGAAGAATTGATTTGCCAAATCAAACAACATTCTCGCAACTATGCTAAAAGGCAGTTAACCTTTATTCGCGGAATGAAAAATGTGCAATTTGTTGATGTACAAAATTTTGACGATGCTGTCAACCAAATTGAATGGGAGGTAGAAGAATGGCTTCATTAAAAGAAATAGAAGACAAGCTTTCAAAGCAATTTGAAAAAATTGACGATATTGCTTTTTTTAATCAAAAAAAAGTGCTAGATGCTTTTGCAGAATGCAAAATAACCACACAATGTTTTGCAGGAACAACAGGTTATGGATATGATGACCAAGGGCGTGATAAACTAGGCTTGCTTTTTAGCAAAGTTTTTCAAACAGAAAAAGCGATAGTTTCTCCACTTATAACTTGTGGCTCACACGCAATTTCTATTGTGCTTTATGGCCTTTTAAGACCAAATGACACCATTCTTTCGATAAGTGGTGGACTTTATGACACTCTTTATGACACACTTTTTGGCAAAGACAATGGCTCGCTGGAGAATTTTGGTATAAAATTTAAACAAATAGACCTAAAAAACAACACATTTGACAAAGATGCCATCTTGAAAGAAATAAAAGAGATAAAGCCAAAGGTGGTTTTTGTTCAACGCTCTAGAGGATATACCAGCAGAAAAGCAATTTCCATCAAACAGATGGAAGAAATTTTTGGAGATATTAAAAAGTTAGACAATGCGCCTATTATTGTTGTTGACAATTGCTATGGTGAATTTGTAGAAAAGCAAGAGCCAACACAAGTGGGTGCAGATGTTATTGTGGGCTCATTAATCAAAAATCCGGGTGGCGGACTTGCTCAAACTGGTGCATATATAGCAGGAAGTGAGCAGGCAATAAGCATGATTGCCTCTAGATTTACCTCTCCTTCGTTATTGCTAGAAGTCGGCTCTTATGAGATGGGATATCGAAATTTTTATCAAGGTTTATTTCTTGCGCCTCATGTGGTTGCCCAGGCTTTGAAAGGGGCAATGCTGGTTGGTGGAGTGATGGAAGAAAAAGGGTATAAGATTATACCATCAAATGACGAACAGCCAGACGATATAATCAAGTCAGTGGTATTTAATACCGAAGACGAACTTGTAAAATTTGTTCAACTTGTGCAGAAAATTTCTCCAGTAGATTCATTTATTGTTCCAATGCCTTGGGATATGCCTGGCTATAACGATAAAGTTATCATGGCGGCTGGCACATTTGTATCTGGAGCGTCAATAGAACTTTCTTGTGATTCACCAATCAAAAAGCCATATATTGCCTATTTTCAAGGTGGATTGACATATGAACATGTTAAAATTCTAGCGGAAAAATTAAACAATCTATATTGAATGGCTAAATATCTGCATTATTGACAGACTAAACATTTGCATTAACCATATTTAAGTTATTCAAATAACAATTATACAGAAAGAACAAATTTTGTTCTTTTTTTTAAAACTTATCATAAATTAAAGTATGAAAAACAAATTTCGACAATTTTCGTTTGCCAAAGATTATTTGGCAGAAAGCATAAAACTCAACAAAATTAAAACTTTGATTTTGCTTTTATGTTGCACGCTGTTATTTATAACTGGAATAATAGTTGCAGTGCAAACGGGAACAAATAATCCAGATAATATTTTTGGCTACGCGTTAAGCGAGGGGAGTTTTAAAATAATAACTTCATCATTTTTCTCCAGACTTCTTTCACTATTGCTTATAATGGTTTTATTGCTTATATTTTCTTTAAACAAATTACTCTTTCCGCTTGGGGTGATAATTCTTTGTTATAGAAGTTACCTTTTAAGTTTAAACATTTGTTTTATGATAATTATATACAAATTTTCTGGCGCACTTTTATCTATTTTTATAGTCCTTCCATGCCATTTGCTATGCATTTTGGTTTTAGCACTTTTCTTTATTGTGTCAATAAAAAACAGGCAAGATTGTCATGGCTACAAAAAGCAATTTTTCTCAAGACAACGCCTTTCGTCTATGGGGGCATTCTTATTTTGCCTTATAGTAATTTCGCTTCTTGAATCCATTCTTCTTGCCATTTGCAGTGCAAATGTTGTTCTTGTGATTTGATTGTATAGAAAACACTTTTTTGTTTAAACTAATTGACAAAAGGAGTGTTTTATGAAAAGATTTATTGCATTTAGTATTATGTTATGCATACTAGCAACAATATGTTGTACTAGTATGCAAAATATTGCCTTTGCAGACAATGCAGTTGATTTGACAAGCAAGTCTGCCTGCCTTATTGACTTTGACTCTGGTGAGGTGCTGTTTGAAAAAAATGCAAATGCACATTTGCCAGTTGCAAGCATGGTTAAAATGATGACAATTTTGCTTACACTTGAAGAATATCAAAAGGGTAATTTGACAGATGAGACAATGATTTCTACCACCGAACATGCTTCTTCTATGGGAGGCAGTCAAGTGTTTATTGACCCTTATGTTGAGTATAGTGCAAAGGATATGCTTAAAAGTGTGATTATGGCATCTGCAAATGATGCTTCCGTTGCTCTTGCGGAACATATTAGCGGAAGCGAAGAAAACTTTGTTGCTAAGATGAATGAAAGGGCAAAAGCACTTGGTATGAATGACACAAACTATGTAAACTGCACTGGTCTTCCTGCACCTATGCAATATTCTTCCGCAAAA